>CAZZWY010000557.1:0-3131 GCA_964657785.1 uncultured Acetobacteraceae bacterium | reverse complement strand
CGACCCGCCCGCTCCCGCGCTTGAGCGCCGTCTCGATCGCCTCGATCGCCCGCACCTTCTCGACGCCCTGAATCCGAAAGCGGTCGGCGACCACGTCCAGCAGCTTGCGCGGGCCGGTGGGCGTGGCGACCTCGCGTTCCGCCAGCACGCGCGTGAAGCCGCTCGCCGACAGCCACTGCTCGACCTCGGCGGCACTCGTTCCCGCCGGCAGCTCGACCGGGAACGTCACGACCAGGCGGGGGTCTTCGCCCGCGGTGCGCGCCATCAGCTCGGCGTAGATCGTCTCGGGTGAATCGTGCCGCACGAGGGCCGCGGTCTGCCGGTCGAAGAGCTGCGCGGCGCGGGCGAACAGCAGCTTCAGGTGGTCGTTCAGCTCGGTCATCGTGCCGACCGTGCTGCGCGACGAGCGCACCGGGTTCGTCTGGTCGATCGCGATCGCGGGCGGGACGCCGTCGACCGAGGTGACCGCCGGGCGGTCCATCCGGTCGAGGAACTGGCGCGCGTAGGCGCTGAAGGTCTCGACGTAGCGGCGCTGGCCCTCGGCATAGAGCGTGTCGAAGACCAGGCTCGACTTGCCCGAGCCGCTCGGGCCGGTCACGACCGTCATTTCGCCGGTGCGCAGGTCGAGGTCCAGGTTCTTCAGATTGTGCTGTCGCGCGCCGCGGATGCGGATGACACCGGAACTCATGAGGGGATCGCATTCCAGACAAAGGCCCCTGACGCGGGCGGGACAGCGCCCCGTCGGCAAAGGCGGTTGGGCAGGGAGGCCGTTGGTGCAGTGTTCGACACGGTGGGGACCATGAAGCCGCCTCGGCGTCAGGAGTCCCTGACAGCGTCGAGCACTGCACTAGCGCGTTGCCCAGGAAAGCGAGACATTCTAGGGAGGCGCCGGCCAGGAGCCCGGGCGGCAGGGATCGCCCCCGGCTACATTCGCGCCTGACCGCCGACCCGACGATGACCTCCGAGCAGCCCACACCGCCGCCCGAACCCGACCATCCCGGCTCGGGCATTCTCGCGGCCGCGTCGCGCAACGACCGGCGCCTCTTCGAGAGCCTGAGCGAAGGCGTGTGGGAGCGCGACCTGCGCACCGGCGAAGTCTGGTATTCACCCCGCTACAAGCAGATGCTCGGCTTCGAGGACGCCGAGCTCACGAACCCGCAGGAAGCGATTCGCGAGCGCGTCCACCCCGACGATCTGCCGGGGATGATCGAGGCGTACGCCCGCGCGGAGCGGGACCTGGTGGACGTCGAGAACCAGTCGCGCCTATGCACGAAGGACGGCAGCTGGCGCTGGTTCCGCACGCGTGCCCGGGTCTGGCCGGACAGCGACGGCTTTCCCGCGGTGCTGGTCGGGGCGCTCTTCGACGTCCACGACCAGGTGGTCGCGACCGATGCGCTGAAGGCGCATCAGGCGGTGCTCGAGGAGCGCGTCCGCGAGCGCACGCAGGGTCTGGAGAGCGCCCTGCAGCTGGCCGACGCGCAGCGCCTCGCGGCCGAGCGCGCCAACCAGGCCAAGGCGATGTTCCTCGCCCACATGAGCCACGAGCTGCGCACCCCGCTCAACGGCGTGCTCGGCATGAACCAGCTCGCCCAGCCGCTCGCCGTCGCCCCGGAGCAGCGTCGTTACCTCGAGCTCGCCCATCAATCCGGGCAGGCGCTGATGCGCATCCTCGACGACGTGCTCGATTTCGCGCGGGTCGAAGCGGGCCACCTGCAGCTCGCGGCCGCGCCCTTCGATCTCGCCGAGCTCGCCGTCGAGGCGCTGCGCGGCTTCCTGCCCGACCTGCGGCAAAAGAACCTGCGCGTCGGCTTCGACTACATCGGCCGCATTTCCCGGGTGCGGGGCGACGCCGGGCGCATGCGGCAGATCCTTTCGAACCTGATCGGCAACGCGACCAAGTTCACCGAGCAGGGCCACGTCGCCCTCGTCATCGAAGTGACGGGTGTCGACGCCGACGGCCTCTGCGGCATCCGGATTCGCGTGCGCGACACCGGCATCGGCCTGGACGAGGCGACCGCCGCGCGGGTCTTCGAGCCGTTCGAGCAGGCCGACCCCGGGCTGAACCGGCGCCACGGCGGCACCGGCCTCGGCCTTTCGCTCGTGCGCCTGCTCGCGACGATGATGGGCGGCCAGGTGTCGCTGCGCAGCCGTCCAGGCCACGGATCGGAGTTTCGCGTCGAGGTTCGCCTGCCGGCCTTGCCCGAGCAGCCGCTCGAGCAGCTGGCGGCGCAGGCCGGGGCGCGGCGCGTCTGGCTCGTGACCGAGCGCGACATCGCGGGCGTCATGCGGGACCGCATCGAGCGGCTCGGCTGGGCGTGTGAAACCGTGCGCAGCGTCGACGCGGCGGTCGAGCGGCTGTCCAGCCGCGCAGGCGAGTCGCTGCCGGACGGCCTCCTGATCGGTGAGGACGCGCTCACCCCGCGGACCGATTTCGCGAGCCTGCGCCTCGCGCTGCCGCCGGCCACGCCGGTCACCTTGCTGCTGCGGCCCGACTTCGACCTGCGCACCGTGCACACGGCGGCGGAAAAGTGGCAGGTGCGGGTGCTGCTCGCGCCGCTCGGGCCGGTGGAGTTGCACTCGCTCGTCGCCCGCGGCGGCGAGGCCGGCGGCGAGGGTGCGGCGGCACGCCGGAGCGAGCCGATCTCGCGGCCGACGCGCACGACCCTGCCGAACGTGCTGGTCGTCGAGGACAACCTGATGAACCAGATCATCGCCCGCGAGATGGTCGCCGCGCTCGGCCTCGAACCGGCCGTCGTCGGCAGCGGCGAGGAGGCCTTGACGACCTGCCAGTGCCATGCGCCGGACCTGGTGCTGATGGATGTGCAGATGCCCGGGATGGACGGCCTCGAGGCGACCCGGCGGCTGCGCGCGCTGCAGGCCGCCGGCCAGTTGCCGCGCTTTCCGATCATCGCGCTGACCGCCCACGCGATGGCGTCGGACCATCAGGCGAGCCTCGCCGCCGGGATGGACGCCCATCTGACCAAGCCGGTCCAGCTCGACCAGCTGCGGGCCTGCCTCGACCGCTGGTTGCGGTAGGCACACCCGCCCTCGACCGATGTGGTCGGAAATGAATGGGCTCCCCCCTCGGCCAGAAGGCGGGGGTGAGGGCCTGCGAAGGGCACCGTGCCGGG
>CAZZWY010000556.1:293-3135 GCA_964657785.1 uncultured Acetobacteraceae bacterium | reverse complement strand
CGCAGCCGCTATCCGGGCGTCGAGGGCATGAAGGTGGCGGTGATGGGCTGCATCGTCAACGGCCCCGGCGAGAGCAAGCATGCCGACATCGGCATCAGCCTGCCGGGCACCGGCGAGGCCCCGGCGGCGCCGGTCTTCATCGACGGTGAAAAGGCGCTGACCTTGCGCGGCGACAACATCGCCGCCGAGTTCCACGCGCTGGTCGAACGCTACATCGACAAGCGCTTCGGCGCCGCGACGGCAGAGCATCCGGTCGCGCAGGCCTGAGGGCCTGCGCTTCGCTCTCGTGCTGCCCGCGCCCGGGCAGCGATGGCCGCATTCGACCGAGACTTTTGATGACCGATTCCAAACCCCGCAAAGCCGAAGCCCTGCAAGCCGTCAAGGGCATGAACGACATCCTGCCGCCCGAATCGGCGCGCTGGGAGTGGTTCGAAGACAAGGTGCGCTCATTGATGGCGCGCTACGGCTACGCCAACGTGCGGACGCCGATCGTCGAGCCGACGGCGCTGTTCGTGCGCGGCATCGGCGAGGTGACCGACATCGTCGAGAAGGAGATGTATTCCTTCACCGATGCGATGAACGGCGACAAGCTCACGCTGCGCCCCGAGGCCACCGCCGGCATCGTGCGCGCGATGGTCGAGCACAACGCGCTCTACAACGGGCCGATGCGCGTGTGGTCGCAGGTCTCGGTGTTCCGCCACGAGCGGCCGCAGAAGGGCCGCTACCGGCAGTTCCACCAGATCGACGTGGAAGCGCTCGGCTTCGCAGGGCCGGATGTCGACGCCGAGCAGATCCTGATGTGCCGCGCGCTGCTGGTCGACCTCGGCATTCCGATGGACAAGGTGCGCCTCGAGCTCAACAGCCTGGGCCAGGCCGACGAACGCCTGGCCCACCGCGCGGCGCTGATCGCGCACTTCGAGGCCCACGCCGACGTGCTCGACGAAGACGCGAAGCGCCGCCTGCTGACGAACCCGCTGCGCATCCTCGACACCAAGAACCCGGCGATGCAAGCGATGGTGGAGGCTGCGCCGCAACTGATGGACTTCCTGGGCGAGGCGTCGCTCGCGCATCTGAATGCGGTGCGCGCGGTGCTCGATGCCGTCGGCCTCGGCTACCGCATCAACCCTCGCCTGGTGCGCGGGCTCGACTACTACAACCTCACCGTGTTCGAGTGGGTCACCGAGATGCTCGGCTCGCAAGGCACGGTCTGCGGCGGCGGCCGCTACGACGGTCTGTTCGAGCAACTCGGCGGCAAGCCGACCCCTGCGGTGGGCTGGGGCATGGGCGTCGAGCGCATGCTGTTGCTGCTCGAGGCGGCTGGCGTGGCGGTGCCGTCGACCACGCCCGACGTGTATGCCGTCGTGCCCTCGGCGTCGGCGTCGGCGGTCGCGATCGCGACGTGCGACGCGCTGCGTGCGGCAGGTCTTTCGGTGCTGATGCACGCGGCGGGCGCTGACTCGTGGGGCAGCATGAAGTCGCAATTCAAACGCGCCGACGCGAGCGGCGCACGCCATGCGCTGATTTTCGGTGAGGACGAGCTGGCGCGCGGAGAGGTCGCCGCCAAGTCGCTGCGAGACACCTCGGTGTCGCAGCGGACCCTGCTCTTGGCCGAGCTCGCGGTCTGGGGGCCGGGTCTGCGCAACGCATAATCCCGGGTCATTTCAAACCGCTCTCCTGCTGAACGAGCCGACCCTCCATGGCCACCCTTCTCGACCTCGAAGAACAAGAACAACTCGACCAGCTCAAGTCTTTCTGGAAGCGGTATGGGAGCCTCGTCACCTGGGTCCTGGTGGCGCTGCTGGCGGCCTATGCGGCGTGGACAGGCTGGAACCTCTGGCAGCGCGACCAGGCGGCCAAGGCCGGCGCGATGTTCGATGAGCTCGATCGGGCCGCGCAGGCCGGCGACGTGCAGCGCACCGGCAGCATCTTCCTGGACCTGAAGGATCGCTACCCGCGCACGGCGTTCGCCGAACAGGGCGGTCTGCTCGCCGCCAAGGTGCAATTCGACAAGGGGCAACCCGATGCCGCGCTCGGCACGCTGGCCTGGGTGGCGTCGTCGGCGACCGAACAGGAATACCAGTCGATCGCCCGGTTGCGCGCCGCCGGCGTGCTGCTCGACCAGAAGAAATACGACGAGGCGCTCAAGCAGCTCGACGCCGTCAAGCCGTCGGAGGCGGCGCAGGATTTCGGCGCCCTCGTCGACGATCGTCGCGGCGATGTGCTTGTTGCCGAGGGCAAGCGCGAGGAGGCGAAGGCGGCGTTCACGCGGGCCTGGCAGGCGATGGACGGCAAGGTCGACTACCGGCGCCTGATCGAGGCCAAGCTGACCTCGCTCGGCGCCACGCCGGGCCCAGCGCCAGTCAAGCCGGTCGAGGGGGCGAAGTGATGCGGACGCCGCGATGGGCCGGCTGTGCCTCGCACGCCCTCCTGCTCGGCGTCGCGCTCGCCGGCTCGATCCTTCTGGGCGGCTGCGCCGCGAGCAAACCGAAGCCGCTGCCACTCGAACCGCTGTCGGCGAAGATTTCGGTCCGTACAGCCTGGAATGCGAACGTCGGCGATGTCGATTTTCCGCTGGCGGTCTCGGTCAACGGCGGCGTGTTCACGATGGCGGGCGGCAACGGCAATGTGCTTGCGCTCGACGCGGCGACGGGGCGCGAACTGTGGCGTGCAAGCGCCGGCGGGCGGCTGAGCGCGGGGGTCGGCAGCGATGGCCGATTCGCGGCCGTGGTGACGCGCGACGGCGAACTCGTCACCTTCGAGCAGGGTCAGCCGAAGTGGCGCAAGCCCCTCGGCGTGCGCGTGACCACCGCCCCGCTCGTGGCCGGCGAACGGGTCTTCGTGA
>CAZZWY010000556.1:0-283 GCA_964657785.1 uncultured Acetobacteraceae bacterium | reverse complement strand
CTGGGTGTTGCAGCGCGCCAACGACCCGCTCGCGCTGGCGCAGAACGGCGTGCTCGCGGCGTTCAGGGACACGCTGCTGGTCGGCCAGGGTCCCCGGCTCGCCGGCGTCGACCCGTTGCGCGGCACGGTGCGCTGGGAGGTGCCGATCGGCTCGCCGCGCGGCGCCAACGAGATCGAACGCCTCGCCGATCTGGTCGGCCCGATGTCGCGGGTCGGCGACGTCGTCTGCACCCGGTCGTTCCAGGCCGCCGTGGGTTGCGTCAATGCGGCCAACGGCTTGCTG
>CAZZWY010000555.1:0-3140 GCA_964657785.1 uncultured Acetobacteraceae bacterium | reverse complement strand
CACGCGGTTGCAGCTCGACGAGCAGGCGGCGCGGCTCGGCGGTGCGCAGTACCTCGACCAACTCGTGAGCGCGAAGGTCGATCTGGCGGCGATCGGCGAGAGCGTCGTCGCGGGCGCCGTCCGGCTGGCCGGCCTGCAGGCCGAGATCGACCGGATCGAGCGCGAGATCGCCGCGCTCGGCGCCGTCAACCTCGCCGCACTCGACGAGCTGACGGCGTCACGCGAACGCAAGGGCTTCCTCGACGCGCAGAACACCGATCTCGTCGATGCGATGACGACGCTCGAGGACGCGATCCGCAAGATCGACCTGGAGACGCGCGACCTGCTCGCGACGACCTTCAGTCAAGTCAACGAGCACTTCGGGCGCATGTTCCCGAGCCTCTTCGGCGGCGGCAACGCGCGGCTCGTCATGACGGGCGAGGAGATCCTCGATGCGGGCGTGCAGGTGATGGCGCAGCCGCCCGGCAAGAAGAACAGCACCATCCACCTGCTCTCGGGCGGCGAGAAGGCACTGACCGCGATCGCGCTCGTCTTCGCGATCTTCCAGCTCAACCCGGCGCCGTTCTGCCTGCTCGACGAGGTCGACGCGCCGCTCGACGATGCCAATACCGAGCGCTACGCCAAGCTCGTCAAGACGATGGCGCAGGGCACGCAGTTCCTCTTCATCAGCCACAACAAGATCGCCATGGAAATGGCCGAGCAGCTGATCGGCGTGACGATGCAGGAGCAGGGCGTCTCGCGCATCGTGACCGTCGACATGGAGGCGGCGATCACGCTCGCCGAAGCCGCATGACGCGGGCGGACTGCCGGCGGCGTTCGTCGCGGCGCTCGCCACGGCCTTCACCACGGCACTCACCACGACAACCCCGGAATTCCCGATGAGCAGTTTGATGATCGCGCTCGGTTCGCTCGGCGCCGTGGTGCTGGTCGGCGTCGTGGCGCAAGGCGCCTGGGCCGCCCGACGGGCCGGGCCGCGGCGGGCCGCCGCCGACGCTGGCGCCGAGCCGCGCGAGCCGGTGATGGACGCCGCGGCGCTGCCCGAAGACGACGCCGAGTCACCGCCCGAAGCGGGTCTCGCGGACGCCTCGCCGACCGAACCGCAGCCCCGCCGCAGAAGCCGGCGCCTCGTCGCACGGGTGGATGCCTTGATCGACGCGGTGGCGACGCTGCGGCTCGATTCGCCGGTGCCGGGCGCGACGGTGCTGGCGCACCTGCCGACGACGCGTCGTGCCGGCGGCAAGCCCTTCATCGTCGAAGGCCTCAACCTGGCCAACGGCGAATGGGAAGCGCCGGCGAGCGGAGAGACCTACCGGGAGTTCCAGGCCGGTCTGCAGCTCGCCAACCGCACCGGTGCGCTCAACGAGATCGAGTATTCGGAGTTCGTGCAGAAGGTGCAGCAGTTCGCCGAGGCGATCGGCGGCGTGGCCGATTTCCCGGACATGCTGGAGGCCGTCGCCGCGGCGCGCGAGCTCGACCATTTCGCGAGCGAGCACGATGCGCAACTCGCCGTCCACCTCCAGGCGCGTGGCGTGGCGTGGAGCGTCGGCTACGTCGCCCAGCAGGCCCGGCGCCACGGTTTCGTCGCCGGGGTGGTGCCGGGCCGTCTGGTGATGCCGGCGTCCGAGGAAGGCGCGCCGGCGGTGCTCACGCTATCGTTCGATCCGAAGGCCGCGCTGGCGGACGATCCGGACCAATCCTCGGTCCGCGATGTGACGCTCGCCTTCGACGTGCCGCAGACCGATGCGAAGACCGAACCCTTCGCCGCCTGGCAAGCCGCCGCGCAGGCGCTGGCCCTCGGCATGGATGCGGTGATCCTCGACGACGACGGCCGCGCGCTCGGCCCGGAGAGCTTTGCCGCGATCGGCGCGCAACTCGGCCAGCTCTACGAGCAGCTCGCGGCGCGCGACATCGCGGCGGGGTCGGCGGCGGCGCGCCGGCTGTTCAGCTAGTCGAACGGCCGCCGGCGGTTCAAGGTGCCGCGCCGTTGACGAGGATCGAGCGCGCCTCGAACGAAGTCGTGCCCGAGACGCTCTTCAGCAGCGTGCCGTTGCCGAAGAGCAGCCAGTAGGTCGTCGGCGTGCTGCTGCCGGAGGTCGTCTCGGTGTACTTGCAGGTCTTGTAGGTGCCGGCAGCCACGGTGATCGACTCGACGGCCACGAACGTCTCGACGGTGCTGACGTCGCTCGTGACACCGTTGCTCGTCGAGACCGTGTGGACGGTGGTCGAGGCGCCGGGGTCGAGCGTGTAGCGGCGGTCGACGGTGGGCGGCGAGTTGACGGTCGTGGCGCCGCTCTGCGTCGACGTCGAGCCGTAAATTGTCGCCACGAAGGTCGACGGATCGAAGTTGAGGTAGCTCTTCACGTCGTCGGTGGTGCTGATCGTCGAGCCGGCGAGGGTCGTCGTGGCGGTGGCTTCGGACTCGGTCGCGGCGGTGCCCTGGAACGTCACGGTGCCGTTGATCCGGGTCGCGACCGCCAAGGTCGACGTGCCGAGCGACGAGGTGCTCTGGTAGACCACGGAGTTGGTGGCTCCCGGAGTGAACGCCTGCGGATTGATGCACGCCGATGCGCTGCCCACGGCGGCAGCGGTCGCGACCGTCAGCAGCGCGGCCTGGCTGGTGACGTCCGGCAGCGTGCCGTTGGAGACGACGACCCGGTACTGCGTGCCGTTGCTCGAAGCGGAGGTCGCAGGCGTGGTGTAGCTCGCCGAGGTGGCGCCGCTGATGGCGGTGAAGGTCACGCCGGCGTCGGTGCTCACCTGCCACTGGTAGGTGGGCGTCGGCGAGCCGGTCGCGACCACGCTGAACGTGGCGGCGGCGGGCGCGGTGACGCTGGCGGCGGCCGGCTGGGTCGTGATCGTCGGTGCGGCGGCGGGGGAGGGCGCCGGGGCCGGGGGTGGGGGCGCCGGCGGGCCCGGCGCGGGTGTCGGGGAAGGTGTGGGCGCGGGCGTGTCGGACGATCCACCGCCCCCGCCGCAGGCGGCGAGCGTCAGGGCGAGCAGCGACACCACGGTCAGTTTTGCCCCCGGCGAGCCGCTGAAAGGCCGCGGGCGGCTCGGGACGACGGGGAACGGTGCGTTCGGAAGGCTCATGTCTGTGGTCCTGTTGGAGAAGAAGTGCTCGACCCGGACCGGCGACGACG
>CAZZWY010000554.1:0-3141 GCA_964657785.1 uncultured Acetobacteraceae bacterium | reverse complement strand
CAGCCCCGGCCTGCCGGGGCTTCTTTCTTTCGCGACCCGTGAGTCCGAGCCCTCCGGCCGAAAGCACCCCATGAAGTTCGTTGACGAAGCCACCATCGATGTCGTCGCCGGCGACGGCGGCAACGGCTGCATGAGCTTCCGCCGAGAGAAGTTTCTTCCGTTCGGCGGGCCCAATGGTGGCGATGGCGGCCGCGGCGGCAGTGTCTACGCGGTCGGCGACCGCAATCTCAACACGCTGATCGATTTTCGCTACGCCCGGCGCCATGAAGCCCGCCGCGGCGAGAACGGCCGTGGCTCGGACCAGTACGGCGCCGCCGCCGACGACATCGTGCTGCGCATGCCGATGGGCACGGTGATCAGCGATCTCGAGACGAACCAGATGATTGCCGAGCTGCTCGTGCCCGACGAGAAGGTGCTGATCGTCAAGGGCGGCGACGGCGGATTCGGCAATCTGCACTTCAAGACCAGCACGAACCGTGCGCCGCGCCAGAAGACGCCGGGTTGGCCCGGCGAGCAGAAGAAGTTGAAGCTCGAACTCAAGGTGCTGGCGGACGTGGGCCTGCTCGGCATGCCGAACGCGGGCAAGTCGTCGCTCATCACCGCGGTGTCGAACGCGCGGCCCAAGGTGGCCGACTATCCGTTCACCACCCTGCACCCGAATCTCGGCGTGGTGCGGGTCGGGCCCGAGCAGAGCTTCGTCGTCGCCGACATTCCCGGCCTGATCGAGGGCGCTTCGGAAGGAGCCGGTCTCGGGCATCTCTTCCTGCGGCACCTGCAGCGCACGCACCTGTTGCTGCACCTCGTCGACTTCGCGCCCTTCGACGAGGGCGTCGACCCGGTGCAGCAGGCCAAAGCCATCGTCGGCGAACTCGAGAAGTACGACCAGTCGCTCTTCGACAAGCCGCGCTGGCTCGTTCTGAACAAGATGGACATGGTGCCGGCGGAAGATCGTGAGAAGCGCGTCAAGGACTTCGTCAAGCGCTTCAAATGGAAGGGGCCGGTGTTTCAGATCTCGGCGCTGACGCACGAGGGCTGCGAGCCGCTGATCCGTGCCGTCTATCAGCAGGTCGCGGCGCTCAAGAACGTGGTGCCGGACGATCCCGATCCGCGGTTCGACGCACCGCTCGCAGCGTCCGCCGGGCCATGAGGGCAGGGAGGGCGCGCCGGTGAGCAGGGTCCTGCAGGATGCCCGCCGCATCGTCGTCAAGGTCGGCTCGAGCCTGGTCACCGACGAAGGCCGCGGCGTCGACGCCGAAGCCGTCGGCCACTGGTGCCGGCAGATGGCCGAGCTGGCGCGGGGGGGGCGCGAACTCGTGATGGTGTCGAGCGGCGCGATCGCCGAGGGCATGAAGCGGCTCGGCTGGACCGTGCGGCCGAAGGAGGTGCACGAGTTGCAGGCGGCCGCCGCGGTCGGTCAGATGGGGCTCGCGCAGATCTACGAGTCGAAGCTTCGCGAGCACGGCATGGGCAGCGCCCAGGTGCTGCTGACGCACGCCGACCTGGCGGACCGCGAACGCTACCTGAACGCCCGCTCGACCCTGCTCACCTTGCTGTCGCATCAGGTGATTCCCGTCATCAACGAGAACGACACGGTCGTCGTCGATGAAATCAAGGTCGGCGACAACGACACCCTCGGCGCACTGGTGGCCAATCTCGTCGATGCCGACGCGCTCGTCATCCTCACCGACCAGCGCGGCCTCTACTCGGGCGACCCGCGCAACGACCCGGGTGTCCGCTTCATCGAGGAGGCGCGAGCCGGTGCGCCCGAGCTCGAGCGCATGGCGGGCGGCGCGGGCTCGAGCATCGGCCGCGGCGGCATGCTGACGAAGGTGCTCGCGGCGAAGCGGGCGGCGAGCGGTGGCGCGAGCACGGTGATCGCCTACGGGCGCGAGGTCGACGTGCTGCTGCGCCTGGCGGCGGGGGAGTCGATCGGCACGTCGCTCGTCGCCTCGACGCAGAAGGTCGCGGCGCGCAAGCGCTGGATGGTCGACCATTTGCAGCTGCGTGGCACCGTCCTCGTCGACGACGGCGCCGCACGCAAGCTTCGCGGGGAGGGGAAAAGCCTGTTGCCGATCGGGGTCACCGAGGTCCTGGGCGACTTTCATCGCGGCGACGTGATCGCGGTGAAGGATGCGACCGGCGCCGAACTCGCTCGCGGTCTTGCCAACTACGGCAGCAGCGAGACCCGCCTCATCGCACGACGGCCATCGGCCGACATCGAAAGACTGCTCGGTTACGTCGCCGAGCCCGAGCTGATCCACCGCGACAACCTCGTCCTGCTGTAGGGCTGCGAGCGCGTCTCGCGTCTCGTCGTTTCCCTCAGCTCGGCGGCTTGCCCTGCGCTGTTTCGCCGAGGCTTTGCGCGGCTGGCAGCCCACCGCCGACCTGCTGCTGCATGTCGTCGCGGAGGGAGGGGCGCATTCCCGCACGCAGGTAGCGATTGGTGTGCGAACCGCGCGGGAGGAATCGTGCCAGTTCGGTCAGCGCCATCTGGTACACGTCGCGCTTGAATTCGATCACCACTTCGAGGGGCACCCAGTATTCGTTCCAGCGCCAGGCGTCGAATTCCGGATGATCGGTCGCCCGCAGGTTCATGTCGCTGTCGCGGCCGACGAGTTGCAACAAAAACCAGATCTGCTTCTGGCCCTTGTAGTGTCCGCGTGCGTCGCGCCGCACGAAATGATCCGGCACCTGGTAGCGCAGCCAGTCGCGTGTGCGCGCGACGATCCGCACATGCTCCGGCACGAGGCCGACTTCCTCCTGCAACTCTCTGAACATCGCCTGCTCGGGCGTTTCGCCGTGTTTGATGCCCCCTTGCGGGAACTGCCAGGAGTGAGTCCGGATGCGTTTACCCCAGAACACCTGGTTTCTCTGGTTCAGCAGGACGATGCCGACGTTGGGTCTGAACCCTTCACGGTCGAGCATAATCAACCCCAATCAGTTGGTTGAATTGATTATTACACCGGCGTGACGGGATTCAAGTCCCTTGGAATTGCCCCGGTACGGGGCCGCCTTGCCGCCGCGCCCGGTCCGCTGGCACGCTGCGCACCCTCCCACCCCGCCCCGACGTCCCATGAAAGCTTCCCAGTTCTTCGTCTCCACCCTCAAGGAAGCGCCTGCCGACGCCGAGGTCGCGAGCCA
>CAZZWY010000553.1:0-3155 GCA_964657785.1 uncultured Acetobacteraceae bacterium | reverse complement strand
CCCACGCCAGCAGCCGCCCCGTACAAGGCGCAGTTGACGGTCGACACCCTCTCGCTCGAGGCCGCCTTCGAAGGTTCGTGGGGAAACCAGCTCCGCGCCCGCATCGACACCAACGTCAGCACCGCGCTCGCCGGCAAGGCGTTCAACCTCACGGTGTACGACGGCAGCACCGGCACGACCGAGACCTACCGCAACCTGACGCTGTCGGGTGCGCAACAGGTGGCCAACGTGCTGGCCAATCAGTCGCAGCTGGTGCGCGCGGTGCTGCCGCTGCCCAAGACCTTGCCCAAGGCCAACCCCGACCCCGATCCGAAGGCGATCCCGCGCCAGAACATCTGGAGCACCGACACGGCCAACAAGCTGTCCAGCGGCGTGGCCGCGGCGGCGCAGGACGGCAGCGCGCTGACCCTCGCCGATTTCGTCGGTCCCGGCATGGATGCCGAAAAGCGCGGCCTCTACGCCTTGCGCGATGCGAACATCTTCAACCTGCTGTGCATTCCCCCGTACCTCGATTCCTCGGACATCGATGCCGGGCTGATCACGCTCGCACTCGCCTTCTGCGCCGAGCGCCGGGCCCTGTTCCTCGTCGACCCGCCGTCGAGCTGGACGACCAAGGATTCCGCCAAGCAAATCAGCGACTATGCCGGCGGCGACCCGAATGGCGCCAATGGCGCGATCTTCTTTCCCCGCCTCGCACAGGCCGACTCCCTCAACGGCAACCAGATCGCGAACTTCGCGCCTTGCGGGGCGGTGGCGGGCGTGTTCGCCCGCACCGACATGACGCGCTGCGTGTGGAAGTCGCCGGCCGGCCAGGACGCCGCGCTCGCCAACGTGCCGCAGCTGAGCGTGGCGCTCACCGACCTCGAGATCGGCGAGCTCAATCCGCTCGGCGTGAATTGCCTGCGGAGCCTGCCCGCCGCCGGCCGCGTGGTGTGGGGCTCGCGCACGCTCGACGGCGACGACCGGCTCTCCTCGCAGTGGAAGTACATCGCGGTGCGACGCATGGCGCTCTTCATCGAGGAGAGCCTCTATCGCTCGACGCAGTGGATCGTCTTCGAACCCAACGACGAGCCGTTGTGGTCGCAGATCCGGCTCGACATCGGTGCCTTCATGCAGAACCTGTTCCGCCAGGGTGCCTTCCAGGGCTCGACGCCGAAGGACGCCTTCTTCGTCAAATGCGACAGCGACACCACGACGCAAAACGACATCAACCTGGGCATCGTGAACATCGTGGTCGGCTTCGCACCCTTGAAGCCGGCCGAGTTCGTCGTGATCCAGCTTCAACAGATGACCGGCGAATCCGCCACCTGAAGGAGAGAGGCAAATGGCTGAATTCACCGTCAATTCGACCCGGCGTGACCCCTACAAGAACTTCAAGTTCCGCATCAAGTGGGACGGCAACTATGTCGCCGGCGTCAGCAAGGTCAGCGGCCTGAAGCGAACCACCGAGGTGATCAAGCACCGCGACGGCGCCTACGCGAGTACCAGCATGAAGTCGCCCGGCCGCACCGAGTACGAGGCGATCACGCTGGAGCGCGGCGTCACGCACGACGTGGCGTTCGAGCAGTGGGCCAACAAGGTCTGGCACTACAACTCGCTGCCGAACGCCGAGGTCTCGCTCGCCGACTTCCGCAAGAACATCATCATCGAGTTCCTCAACGAGGCCGGCCAGGTGGCGATCAGCTACCAGGTGTTCCGCTGCTGGGTCTCGGAATACCAGGCGTTGCCGGACCTCGACGCGAACGCAAATGCGGTCGCGATCGCGCACCTGAAGCTCGAGAACGAAGGCTGGCAGCGCGACGAGAGCGTGACCGAGCCGACCGAGCCGACCTTCACCGACCCGACCTGAACCTGCCATGCGCATCGCCGACACGCAGGCCTTGCTCGACGCCTGGGACGCCGGGCACGCCGAGCGCCGCGAGCACTGGGCGCTGCGGATGCTGTCGCTCGCGGAGCCGAGCCTCGGCGCCGAGGCGCTGCAGCGCCTCAGCGTCGGCGAGCGCGAGGCCCGCCTGCTCGACCTGCGCAGCCGCTTGTTCGGGCGCGAGCTCGCGCTGGTGGACGAGTGCCCGCAGTGCCGCGCGCCGCTCGACATCGCGTTGGACGCGGTCGAGCTCGCGCTGCCTGCGCCCGCCCGGTCGCCCGCCGATTGCAGCCTGCGAAGCGGCGCGGTCGAGATCGAATTCCGGTTGCCCGACAGCACCGATCTGGCCGCCGCGGCCGACTGCGCGGACAGTGCCGGCGCGATGTCGCTGCTGCTCGCGCGCTGTGTCGTCGAGGCGCGCGAGGCGGGCTGCAGCATTCCGGCGGCGCAACTGCCGGATCACGCCGTCGAGGCGCTGTCGGCGCGCATGGCGGCACTCGACCCGCAGGCCGACCTGACCCTGCGCCTGGCGTGCGGCGAGTGCGGTCACGGCTGGCCGGTGGTCTTCGACGTGCTGCCGATCCTCTGGCGCGAACTCGACGCCTGGGCCACCCGGCTGCTGCGCGACGTGCACAGCCTGGCTGTCGCGTACGGCTGGCAGGAACAGGCGATCCTCTCGATGAGCGCATCGCGACGCCGCCGCTACCTCGACCTGATCGGAGCCTGAGGTGGGCGACTACCTGCGTCACATCGCCCAACGCGCCGTCGGTGAAGTCCGCGTGGCCCTGCCGCGCCTGCCCGGGCTGTACGGCGAGGAGCCGCCGCGGCCGATCGACGTCGGCCCGGCCGCATCGATGCCGACCGACGTCGGGCCACGCACGCCTTCGGGGGTTGCGTCGGGGCCGAGCGATAGGGCGCCGGGCGCCTCCGCATCGGGTCGGGCCGCGCTCGCCGATGACGCGGGCACGCGGCGGAGATCGCACGAGGCGGGCGTCGATGCGACGACGGTCGGCGACGCACCGCCCGTGTCGAGCGAATCGTCCGGGCGGGCGCCGCGCGACGGCAGCGTGCTCGCGTCGACGGCATCGCGGATCGGCTTCGACGGCGAGGTGACGGGCGGGGAGGGCGGCCCGACGTCGCTTCGGCGGCTGGCGCGGCCGGCCGGCGAGGGCGACCTGCGGCGCGTGGCGGCGGGAGGCGACTCGGCGTCGTCGGTCGACGCAGGGACGGGGGCGCCCGCCCCCGCGAGCGCTCCCGCGAACGCATCGTCGAGTGGGTCCGACCCGGCCCC
>CAZZWY010000552.1:0-3159 GCA_964657785.1 uncultured Acetobacteraceae bacterium | reverse complement strand
TGGTCTCGGTCAGCCGCGCCGGCTTCTACCTCCGCTTCGTCGACGCCAACCCGACGATGGCCGCGGCCGTCGGCGTGCCGGTCAAGCGCATCGTCACGCTCGCGGTGCTGGTCTCGGGCGGGCTCGCAGGCATGGCCGGCTTCGCCGTCGCCGCCGGGCAGGACGGGCGGCTGACGCAGGCGTTCTACCAGGGCTACGGATTCGAAGGCGTGCTGATCGCCTTCCTGGCGCGCAACAACCCGCTCGCGGCGAGCGTCGTCGCGGTGCTCTTCGCGGCGCTCCTCGTCACCGGCCGCAGCCTGCAGGTTTTCTACCAGATCCCGTTCTCGATGGTGCAGCTGATCCAGGCGATCCTCGTCATCGGCGTCGCGGCGAGCGACTTCTTCATCCGCTACCGGTTGCGCCGGGTCGGGGGCTGACCGAACGTGTCCGGCCTCCTCCTCCACTGGCTCGCCGCGGTGCCCGACTTCGCGGTGCCCTACGCGCTCGCTGCCCTCGGCCTGATCGTCGCCGAACGCGCCGGCGTGCTCTCGCTGCATGCCGAAGGCTTGATGCTCGTCGGCGCGCTCGCGGGCATCGGCGCGCAACTGGGTTTCGGCTCGCCGAGCGCGGCGCTGATCTCGGCGATGCTCGCGGCGGCTTGCGTCTCGGTGATCTTCGCGGTGATGGTCGTGGTGCTGCGCATCGACCAGGTGATCGCCGGGCTCGCGCTCGTCTTCTTCTGCCAGGGCGCGACGGCGCTCGTCGGCACGCTGGCCGGCTGGACCAATGTCGCGACCGCCGGCATCGGCCACGGGCCGTTCGCCGCCCTCGCGGCGCTGCCGGTCGTCGGTGCGCTCGTCGACCAGAACGCGATGGTCTGGGCGACGCTCGCGCTCGTCGCCGCCACGGCCTGGGGTTTGTCCGACACCGCCACCGGCCTGAAGCTGCGCGCCGTCGGCGAGAACCCGCAGGCCGCCGACGCGGCCGGGCTCCCGGTCGGGAGGACGCGCTTCCTCGCAATGCTGGCCGGCTCGGCGATGGTCGGCCTCGGGGGCGCCTACCTCTCGGTCGTCAGCACCAAGATCTGGACCGCCGGGATGACCGGCGGGCGCGGCTGGATCGCCGTCGGCCTGGTGATCTTCGCGCGCTGGTCGCCGTGGCGGGCGCTCGCCGGGGCGCTGCTCTTCGGCGGCGTCGAGGCGCTGATTCCGCAGCTCGCCGCCGCCGGCGTGCAGCTGCCCCAGTATTTCGTGCTGATGACGCCCTACGCGATCACGCTCGCCGTGATGGTCTGGGTCGCCGCGACGAACCGCAGCGGCCAGGGCGCCGCACCCGGCGCGCTCGGCGTGCCGTTCATCCGGGAGGAACGACGATGAAAGCCTACGTTTACGAACGCCCGAGGGACCTCGGCGACCGGTTCGACGACTACCTCGACCCGGCGACCACCGCCGTGATCTCGATCGACATGCACCGCGGCCACCTCGACGACGGCCCCGACTGCCCCTGCCCGGCCCCGCGCGCCCGCGAGCTCGTCGCGCCGATCGACGCCTTCCACGACGCCGCCCGGGCGCTCGGTGTGCGCATCGTCCACGTCAAGTCGGTGCTGCGCGCCGGCGGCGCCGACGACGTCAACGGCATTCCCTCGGCCTGGCGCCGCACCTTCCCGCTGCACGTCGGCGAGATCCCGAACGCCGCGGAGCATGCGATCGAAGGCTCGCGCTGGACCGAATGGGTAACCCGCGTCGAGCCGGGCGATCTGCGCATCGAGAACAAGCGGCGGCTCTCGGCCTTCTACCCCACCGACCTCGACTTCCTGCTGCGCAACCAGCGCATCGAGACGGTGGTGCTCGACGGCGGGTTCACCGACTGCTGCGTGCTCAACACCGCCTTCGACGCCAACAACCACAACTACCGGGTGATCGTGCTGCGCGATCTGGTGCGCGGCACCGACCCCCCGCTCGAAGCGGCGGCGCTCAGCATGGTGTCGCTGCACCTGGGCCTGGTGGTGGAATCGGTCGATCTGCTCGATGCCTGGCGGCGAAGGCGCTGACCGCAGATCGTCCGTTCTTTGGAGGATGTGACGGCAGGGCACGCTTCCTACCATCTCGGCGCGCTGGAGACATCCGGCCGGCGAGGGGGAAGGGACGTCCACGATGTTCGGCAATCGATACGGCAGCGCATGCGGGGGAGCGGTCGCTGCACTCCTGATCCTCTCGACGACACCCACCCAGGGTTCGGCCACGAACGACCCCGTCCGTGCCGACATCACGGGGGACGAGGCGTCATCGTTCGCCGCGAGGAGCGGCGATGTGCGTTACGGCTTCTACCGGTTCGAGCCCGCTCGAACACCGGCGAACGCCGCCATCGGTCCCTGCCCGTGGGAGGCCGGCATGTCGACGCCGGACGTCGGGACAGACTTCTCGTACGTGGGCCGCACCCCCGACGCCGCCCGACCGCCGGACGGACATCCCGCGTGGGCCATGACACCGGTGCTGGCATCGAGGAGCCTCGTGCTGCTG
Organism: uncultured Acetobacteraceae bacterium; assembly: GCA_964657785.1. Classification (GTDB taxonomy): domain Bacteria; phylum Pseudomonadota; class Gammaproteobacteria; order Burkholderiales; family Burkholderiaceae_C; genus LMDS01. The sequence continues at coordinate 658 of CAZZWY010000552.1, read as the reverse complement.
CTGGCGGGAACCGGGCTATTCGTCCTGCGCGGTACCGTCGTCTGGCGTCAAGACCCCCGGCGAAGCGGCGACCGGGCCTGACAAGGTCGAAGCGCATTCGGCCGCCTCGGTCCTCAAGGCACCGCCTCCCGCGGCAGCCCCTCGCGGGCCAGGGCCGCGTCGATGTCGGGTCGCAGCTTATGGGCGGCGTCGAGATCGATCTGCCCGCCCGCCGCGTCGCCCATCCGCTTGCGGGCGACCCCGCGACCGTACAGCGCCCAGGCACCGGCGGGCGCGATCTCCAGGCTGCGGGTGAAGTCGGCGAGCGCTTTCGGCCACTGGCTCATGCGCAGGTGGACCCATCCCCGGCTGTTCAGGAATCTGGCGTTCTTCGAATCGCTGTCGACGGCCTGGTCGCAGTCGTCGAGGGCCTTGCGCAGGTCGATGCCGAGTTCCACACGGGACCAGCACCGGGCGTCGTAGGCGTCGCCCTGCGTGACATCCCGGGGATGAGCGGCGAGCCACAGGTCCCATTGCGCGATCGCGCGATCCGGCAGGTGCAGCCGGCCGAAGAGCTGGGCGAGCGCCTGACGCATCTGAGCCTGCGGCGCGAGCGTCCCGTCCAGAAAGGCAAGGTCGGCCAGCACCGATTCGTCCGGCGCATGGCCGGCGCGCATGG
>CAZZWY010000551.1:0-3168 GCA_964657785.1 uncultured Acetobacteraceae bacterium | reverse complement strand
CCTGCCTGACGCCAGAGCGCTCGCGCCGTCGCCGCTCGGCCTGACGGTGCACACGCCGCCGCGGCTGGCGCCCGACGACGCGGCCCGCCGAACGGCAGCGGGTCGCGTGAAGATGATGCTGGTACTGGCCGTCTGCGCCGCACCGGTCATCGCGTCGTACGTCACCTACTTCTTCATTCGACCGGAGGGGCGGACCAACTACGGCACGCTGATCCAGCCGCTGCGCCCGGTGCCGGTCGATCTGCCGTTGAGCGACCTGGACGGCCGACCGGTCAGCCCACGCTCGCTGGTCGGCAAGTGGCTCCTGGTCGTCGTCGCGGGCGGCGCGTGCGACACCGTTTGTGAAAAGAACCTGTGGCTGCAGCGACAGTTGCGCGAGACGCTCGGCCGCGACAAGGAGCGGGTGGTCAAGGTGTGGCTGGTCGACGACGGCGTGGCACCCCGGCGCGAGCTGGTCGACGCGATCCGCATCCACACGGACATGACCATTCTCCGGGCCCCGGCCGGGCCGCTCTCGACGTGGCTGACCCCCGCGGCCGGCCACCGGCTCGAGGACCATTTCTACATCGTCGACCCGATCGGTCACTGGATGATGCGGGAGCCGGCCGCCCCCGAACCGCGCAAGCTCAAGAGCGACATCGAGAAATTGCTCCGGGCCTCGGCGGGCTGGAACGGCTCGGACCGTTGATGCACTTCCCGTGAAACCGTCCATCACGCCGGCCTACGATCTTTCGCCGCTGCTGCAGATCCTGCTGCTCGGCGGCCTGCTCGCGATGGCGCCCGTGGCCTGGCTTTGGCTCCGCCAGCGCGATGCCCGACCGGCCGCGCGGCTGCGCGCCCTGACGATGCTGGCGCTCTTCCTGACCTTCGATCTGGTCCTCGTCGGTGCCTTCACGCGCCTGACCGATTCCGGTCTCGGCTGTCCGGACTGGCCCGGCTGCTATGGCCGCAGCACGCCGGCCGGCGCGCATGCCGCGATCGAGGCCGCGCAGCAGTCCATGCCGAGCGGCCCGGTGACCCATGGCAAGGCGTGGATGGAGATGGTGCACCGCTATCTGGCGACCGGCGTCGGGGGGCTCATCACCGGGCTGGCGGGGCTGAGCTGGCTCGCTCGGTTCCGGGCCGATCGAGGGCCCCGCGCAACCGCGCCCGTGCCGTCCCCCTGGTGGCCGACGGTCACGCTCGCCTGGGTCTGCCTGCAGGGCGCCTTCGGGGCATGGACGGTCACGATGAAGCTCTACCCTGCGATCGTCACCCTGCACCTGCTCGGCGGCATCGGCCTGCTGGCGCTGCTCGCCGTTCAAAGCCAGTCCCACGTCCGTGAGCCGCTCGGCCTGGCGCCGGGGTTGCGGATGCTGGCGGTCAGCGTGGCGGCCCTGAGCGTGGTCCAGATCGCGCTCGGCGGGTGGGTCAGTACCAACTATGCGGTGCTGGCCTGCCGCGACTTGCCCACGTGTCAGGGCTCGTTCTGGCCGTCGATGGATTTCGTTCGCGGCTTCACGCTGCGCAGGCCCTTGGGGCTCGACGGCGACGGCAGCTTCCTGCCGTTTTCGGCCCTGACCGCCATCCACTTCGCCCACCGTCTCGGCGCCTGTGTCGTGCTGCCCGCGCTCGGGCTGCTGGCGTGGCGCCTGCGGGCCGCTGCCGACCCTGCCTTGCACCGCTGGGGCCTCGGCGTGGCCGGCGTGGCACTCTGGCAATTGTTGAGCGGGCTCGGCAACGTCGTGCTCGGCTGGCCGCTCGCTGCTGCACTCGCGCATACCGGCGGGGCGGCGCTGCTGATCGTGCTGTTGACCATCCTCCTCACCCGCGCGACGCCGGCGTCCGCGCGGAGCGGGCTCGGCGTGCCGCATCAGCCCCGCTCCCCGAGCGGGCCGCCGCGGCGGCTGCACCAGGCTCCGTAAAATGTGGTTTTGCGCCTCGATATGACCGAAGCCGTCGTCAGACCCGTCAACCCCGTCACCCCCGTCGGCACCGAATCATTGCCCTCGCGGCTGCGGCAGTACTACGCGTTGACCAAGCCGCGCGTGGTGCAGTTGATCGTGTTCTGCGCAGTGATCGGCATGCTGATGGCCGTCCCCGGCCTGCCTGACGCGCGCCTCGCGCTTTCCGCGACTGTCGGGATCTGGCTGGTCGCTGCCGCCGCCGCGGCGTTCAACTGCGTGGTCGAACAGCGCATCGACCGCAAGATGGCGCGCACGGCCTGGCGTCCGACCGCACGCGGGCAGCTCACCAACCGGCAGACCCTCACCTTCTCGGGACTGCTCGGGCTTGCGGGCAGTGCCCTGCTCTACATCGCGGTCAATCCACTGACGATGTGGCTCACCTTCGCCACCTTCGTGGGTTACGCCGTTGTCTACACCGTGATCCTGAAGCCGATGACGCCGCAGAACATCGTGATCGGCGGGGCCTCCGGCGCGATGCCGCCGGTGCTCGGCTGGGCGGCGATGCGTGGGGAGGTCGGCCCGGAGGCGCTCATCATGTGCCTGATCATCTTCCTCTGGACGCCGCCGCACTTCTGGGCGCTTGCGCTCTACCGCGCCGACGACTACCGCAAGTCCGGCCTGCCGATGCTGCCGATCACGCACGGCGCGGAGTTCACCCGCCTGCACGTCCTGCTCTACACGCTGGTGCTCTTCGCCGGCACCCTGCTGCCATTCATCTCCGGCATGAGCGGCGTGATCTATCTGGGGTGTGCGGTGCTGCTCGGCGCGGTGTTCGTCGGCTACTCGTGGGCCCTCTGGCGCCGCTACTCCGACAGCCTCTCGCGCCGCACCTTCCGTTATTCGATCCTCTATCTCGCGCTGCTGTTCGCCGCGTTGCTGCTCGACCACTATCTGAGGCCCTTGCTGTGAACCGTTCCCGTCGTCTGGCGCTCGGCGGCGCGCTCGCGCTGGCCGCTGTCTCTTTCGCCGGCTGCGACCGGGTCGGACTCGCGTCGTCCGAGAAGCCGGCCTTCAAGGGCGTCGACATCACCGGCGCCTCCTACGCCCGCGAACTTTCCTTGCCGGACCAGAACGGGCGGACGCGCACCCTCGCCGACTTCAAAGGCAAGGTCACCGTCGTCTTTTTCGGCTACACGCAGTGCCCCGACGTGTGCCCGACGACGATGGTCGACCTGGCCCAGGTCAAGAAGTCGCTCGGGAAGGACGGCGACCGGGTTCAGGG
>CAZZWY010000550.1:0-3172 GCA_964657785.1 uncultured Acetobacteraceae bacterium | reverse complement strand
GCTCCACCGCCTGCTGGACGGCGTGCCCGAGGCTCGCCGGATCGCCGTTCGAGAACGGCAGCTGTGCCGGCGCGCGGATCACCTCGGCACAGCCCGCCGTGTCGGCCAAGAGCACCGGCGTGCCGCACAGCACCGATTCGACCCCCACCAGGCCGAAGGGCTCGTAGACCGACGCCATGACGGTGAAATCGACTGCCCGGTAGACGTTTTCGATGTCTCGCCGGTAGCCGAGAAAGCGCACGTTCGGCGATGCCCGGTCGGGCGCACGACCCGCGATCACCAGGGTCGCGGGCAACTCGGTCCGGGCGAAATAGTCCGCGAGCAGGCCGAGACCTTTGCGCTTGTGCCCGGTCGAGGCGAGCAGGAAGACGGCGCGATCGGCGTCCAGTCCGAGCTCGGCGCGGAGCCGCTCGCGCTCCGTATCGCCGACCGCCGAGAACTGATCGCCGTCCACCGGCGGGTAGAGCGGCACGATCCTGGCCGGGTCGACGGCGTAGTGTGCCAGCAGCTCGTCACGCATCCGCTGCGAATGGGCGACGATCACGCGGGCGCCCTCGAAATGCGCGCGCTCGAGCCCGGTCTTCCAGCCATCGACGCGGCTCGGGCGCTCGCCCATCGCGGCGAGAAAGCCGGGATGCGTGCCGCCGCAGATGGCGATGTCCGACCATCGGGTCTGGTTGCAGCCGATCAGCGGGAACAAGCCCAGCCGCCGCTTGGCCCGGCCGATACGCCAGTCGAAGAACAGGTCGCGCAGCTTCGCCGGCGCCGCCCGGACGCTGGTGTGAACCGGCGTCACCCAGCCGTACTCGGGCAGGCGCTCGTCGAACGCCTTGGCGATCAGTGTCGGCCGGAGGCCGCGCTCGTGCAGGCCGCGAACCAGCGCGACGCCGTAGCGCTCGATACCGCCGCTCGCCCGCAGGCCGTGGTTGCTGATCGCGAGCCGCGTGGCGGTGGCGGTCAAGCGCGGTTCCAGGTCGAGCCCGCATCGAACGCGACGGCCGGCTTGACCTTGAGCGTCAGCCGCGACCGCAGGCGGGCCTTCGCCATGAGAGTCAGGTCGGCCGGTGTCAGCACCCGCCCCGCGAGCGCTTCCTCGAGCGCCACCGGCTCGCCGCGGTGCAGGCAGATGCGGTCGAAGTCACGCTGGCTGATGCCCCATTTGTGCAGGAACTGCAGCCTGCCGTCGTTCTTCGCGATACGCCCGGTCGAGACGCAGGCGAAGTGGTAGACGAAGCTGTCGCCGAGGCCGATGAAGGTGCGGCAGCCGGCATGCCAGAGCTTCATCGAGAAGTCGTTGTCGCTGCTCATGCCGGGCGAGAGCTCGATGCTGTAGCCGCCCACCTCCGCCCACATCCAGGTCGGCAGCAAGGTCGGCGGCCAGGTCGAGCCGAGCCAGTGCGATCGGGTGAGCGAGGGCAGGGCGGCGATCAGCGCGGTCTCGCGAAAAGTCGCCGCGTCGCGCCCGAAATCCGCGGCCACGGTGCAGCGGTTGTTCGCACCGCCTGGCTCGATCATGGTGGCCGAGAGCATGAAGCGCTTCCCGTCGAGCCGGCGCGCGACGTCGAGCAGCCGCGTGTCCCAGCCCGGCAGCACGGCCATGTCGTCGTTCAGGTAGACGAAGTACGGCCGGGTCGCCAGCGCGGCGGCGCGGTTGACCGCGTAGCAGATGCCGACGTTGCCCGGGCTCGCGGTGTGTTTGAGGCCCTGCGCACGAACCCAGGCGAGGGTGCCGTCCGAGCCGTCGTTGACGTGGACCAGGATCTCGTGGTCATGCGCGGAATGCCGGCGGATCGTCGCGACGGCGAGCTCGAGGAACGGCAGGTTGTTCCAGGTCGGGATGACGATCGAGAACATCGAGGCGAAGTCGTCCGATCAGGCTTTCGCGGGCCGCGGCAGCCGCCCCATCAGATAGAACTCGTCGTTCGGCCGCATCGAGGTGAAATTCGCCATCCGGTTGGAGAGGCCGAAGAGGGCGGTGATGCCTGCGATGTCCCAGGCGTCTTCGTCGCTGAAGCCGTGCGCGTGCAGAAGCGCGAAGTCGGCCTCGACCAGCGCGTGCGAGGCGGTGCACACCTTCATCGCGAACGCGAGCATCGCCGTCTGCCGCGGCGAGATGTCGGCCTTCAGGTAGTTGATGGCGAGCTGGTCGGCGAGCCGTGGTTGCTTCTCGTAGATGCGCAGGATCGCGCCGTGCGCGACGACGCAGTAGAGGCAGCCGTTGGCGCCGCTGGTCGCGACGATGATCATCTCCTTCTCGCCCTTGCTCAGGCCCGAGTCGCGCAGCAGGAGCGCGTCGTGATAGGCGAAGAACGCGCGGAACTCGTCCGGCCGGTGCGAGAACGCCAGGAAGACGTTCGGCACGAAGCCGGCTTTCTCCTGCACTTCGAGGATCTTGGTGCGAATGTCCTCGGGGAGGTCGCTCAGTTCCGGCACCGGGTAGCGGCTGACCGCTTGGGGTTCGAGGGGCATCGTCAACTCCTGAATTGCAAGGCATGAAGCCGGGCGTAGAGACCGCCGCGGGCGAGCAGGTCGGCGTGGGTGCCGTGCTCGACGACCCGCCCGGCCTCGAGCGCGATGATGCGGTCGGCGCGCTCGATCGTCGAGAGGCGGTGCGCGATGACGATGCTGGTGCGGCCGCGCATCAGCGTCTCGAGCGCCGTTTGCACCAGCCGTTCCGACTCGGAATCGAGCGCCGAGGTGGCTTCGTCGAGGATCAGGATCGGCGCGTCCTTGTAGATCGCCCGGGCGATCGCCAGGCGCTGGCGCTGGCCGCCGGAGAGCTGGGTGCCGTTGTGGCCGATGACGGTCGCCAGGCCCTGCGGCAGGCCGTCGACCAGGTCGGCGAGGTTCGCGGCGGTGAGCGCGGCGCGGGCGCGGGCCGCGTCGAGGGGCGCGCCGAAGCAGACGTTGGCGGCGATGCTGTCGTTGAAGAGCACCACGTCCTGGCTGACGAGCGCGAACTGGTCGCGCAGTGCCGCCAGGCGCCACTCGGGCAAGGCCACGCCGTCGAGCGCGATCTGCCCGGCACTCGGGTCGAGAAAGCGTGGCAGCAGGTTGACGAGCGTCGTCTTGCCCGCCCCCGACGGGCCGACGAGCGCGACCGTTTCGCCGGGCTGGATGTCGATGTCGATGCCGCAGAGCGCCGGCGCGTGGCCGGCGTCGCCGAAGCGCA
>CAZZWY010000549.1:0-3175 GCA_964657785.1 uncultured Acetobacteraceae bacterium | reverse complement strand
GTCGCGCCAGACGGCCAGGTCCGACTTGGTGACGCCGGTGTCGGCGCCGAGGATGAAGAGCGTGGCGTGCGCCGTCGGCAGCAGGCTCAGCGTGAGTTCGGGCTCGGCGCCGATCGCGTTCAGGCCCGGCGTGTCGAGCACGACCAGGCCCTGCTTCAGGAGCGGGTGCGGATAGTTGATGAGCGCGTGTCGCCAGGCTGGAATCTCGGCGCGGCCGTCGTCGTCGAGCGGTGGGTTGTCGGCGGGCTGGGCGTCGTCCCAGAACCCGAGCGCACGGGCTTCGTCGACGGCGACGAACCGGGTGCGCGTCACCTCGAGCAACGCCTCGGCGAGCTGCTCCGGGTCTGTGACCTGCAGCGGGGCCGTCTTCCAGGCGCGTCGCTGGCCGCGCAGTTCACCGAGCGAGAGCCCGTCGAGCCTTGTTTCGATCGGCAGCAGCCTGAGCGAGGGTCCGTCCTCCGGCTCCCACGCCAGCTCGACCGGGCACATCGTGGTGCGGCCCGGCGTTGCCGGCAGGACGCGACGGCCGGTGTCGGCGAAGAAGATCGCGTTGATGAGCTCCGACTTGCCGCGCGAGAACTCGGCGACGAACGCGACGACGAGCTTCGCGCTCGAGAGGCGTTCCCGCAGCGACTCGATCAGCACCGGCGTGGCGGTCGGGTCGCCGAGCTGATGGTCGGCGAAGAACCGGGCCGCCTCGTCGAGTTGCGCACGCAGGCCGCCGCGCCAACCGCTCAGGGCGTCGAGGCTGGTCGCGAAATCGGGCGTCATGGCTGGGCGGACAAGGTCGGCATGCGTGAATCATGGTAGCGCAAGGGGGGAGCGCGCCGGACGTCGAAAAGCACCTCGAAACCGGAACGCCTCAACGCTTTTGGCAGCCTGGACAGAAGAAGGTGACACGCTGGCCCTGAACGATGCGCCGCACGGTGCCTCCGCAGCGGCGGCAGGGCTCGCCGGCGCGTCCGTAGACGAACGCCTGGGACTGAAACGCGCCGGCGAGGCCGTGCGCGTCGCGGAAGTTGCGCAAGGTCGAGCCGCCGAGCTCGAGCGCGCGCGAAAGCGTCGTGCGGACCGCCTCGACGAGGCGTTCGCAGCGCGCCAGGCTCAGCCGGTGGCTGCGCGTGCGCGGGTCGATCCGGGCCGCGAAAAGCGCTTCGCAGGCGTAGATGTTGCCCGCGCCGACGACGATCGCGCCGCCCAGCAGCGCCTGCTTGACGGCGACACGGCGGCCGCGCAAGGCGCTCTGCAGGTGGCGGGCGGTGAAGGCCGGGTCGAAGGGCTCGAGCCCGAGGCTCGCCAGCAGCCTGGCCGCCGCACCCGAATCGATCGCCGGCGACCAGACGACCGCTCCGAAGCGTCGCGGGTCGGTCAGGCGCAGCGTGCCGTGCGCCGTGACGAGATCGAAATGGTCGTGCGGCCCGGGAGCCTGCGACTCGGCGCCGAAGGCCAGCGAACCGGACATGCCGAGGTGCATCAGCAGTCCCCCGCCGTCCTCGAGGGCCAACCACAAATATTTACCGCGCCGCGTCACCTCGAGCACCTTGCGGGCGTGGAGCGACTCCGGCGCGCAGCCGAGCGGCCAGCGCAGCGGCTTGCCGACGCGCACGGCGTCGATGCGGGCACCGGCGATGCGGTCGGCAAAGCTCTGGCGCGTGACTTCGACCTCGGGAAGTTCGGGCATGCGGGGAATTATCCGGTGCCGCCGCGGTCGCACGCCCCGACCTAGAATGACTGCCGACACAGGAGCAAGCCGATGCCCACCCGTCCTATCCGAAGCGCTGGCGCGCGCGCGCCGGCCGCCTGGCTGGCATTGCTCGGCATGTCGCTCTCGCTCGTCACCGCCCAGGCCGCGACCCCGGCCACGCTCGCGGAGGACAAGGCGGCCGCGTCCAGGACGACCGTCGAGAATTCGACGCTCGATGCGTCGCTGTTCTACGAAATCCTGATCGGCGAGATGGAGCTCGGCGCCGGCGAACTCGGCGCGGCCTACCAGGTGCTGCTCGACGCGGCACGCCTCACCAAGGACGAACAGCTTTTCCTCCACACGACCCAGGTCGCGCTGCAGGGCCGCGCGGGCGAGCAGGCGCTCGCCGCCGTCAAGGCGTGGCGAACGGCGTTGCCGCAGTCGCAGGACGCGATGCGCTACGAGGCCCAGTTGCTGGTGGCGCTGAACCGCCCCGCCGAGGCGGTGGCGCCGCTGCAGGCCTGGCTCAGAGCGGTGCCGGCCGAGCAGCGGCCGGCCGCGATCGCGTCGGTGCCGAGCCTGCTCGGCCGCAGCGACGACCGGAGCGCCATCGCCGCGACCCTCGAAAAAACGCTGCAGCCCTGGATCGACGCTCCCGAGACCCGCGTCGTGGCGCGGGTGACGGTGGGTCGCGCCTGGCTGGCCGCGGGCGACACCGCCAAGGCCGCCGAGATCGCCCGCAGCACGCACGCGCTCGATCCGGCCGCCGAGGCGCCGGCGGCGCTTGCGCTCGAATTGCCGCCGGGGCCCGACGCGGATGCGATCGTCGAAGGGCAGCTCGCCGCGCACCCGTCGAGCGACGCGGTGCGCCTGCTCTACGTGCGCTCGCTGCTGGCCCGCCAGCGCTTCCCCGAGGCCACGGCTCAACTCGACCTGCTCACCCGCAACTCGCCGCAGTCGCCGCAGGCGTGGCTGACGCTGGGTGCGCTCCACCTGCAGTTGCGCGAACCCGGCCCCGCGACCGCCGCGCTCGAGAAGTACATCGCCCTCGTCCAGGCCGACACGACCCTGCCGCCGCAAAGCAGCGCACCGCCGGCCGAGGGCGGCGACGACGCCCCCGCGAGCAAGGACGACGCCCTCGCGCGGGGCTGGATCCTGTTGTCGCAGGTCGCCGAGCAACAGGGCGACATGGCAGCCGCCGCAGCCTGGCTCGCGAAGATCGACGATCCGAAGCGTGTCGTCGAAGTGCAGACGCGCCGGGCCTCGATGCTGGCTCGCCAGGGCAAGGTGCGGGAGGCGCGCGACATCATCCAGCAGATCCCCGCGCGCACCGCCGACGACGTCCGCGCGAAGCTCCTCGCGGAGGCCGAAGTGCTGCGCGAAGCCCGTCAATGGTCCGAGGCGAACACCGTGCTCGCCCAGGCGAACCAGCGCTTTCCCGACGACACCGACCTGCTCTACGAGCAATCGATGACGCTCGAGAAGCTGAAC
>CAZZWY010000548.1:0-3175 GCA_964657785.1 uncultured Acetobacteraceae bacterium | reverse complement strand
ACCGAGATCGACGAGGTCTTGCCCGGGTCCTTGGTGTGGGTCGTCCGGTCGATCGCGGCGAAGCCGTCCTCCTGGATCCGCCGCGTCAGGCGGCCGGAGCGAAACATCTGCAGTGCGACCGAATGGCGGTATTCGGTCTCGAGCGCCTTCAGCAGGCTCTCGCGCGAGGCGTCGTCGGTGAAGGCGAGCTGCACATGGCCCGGGGCGCATTCGAGCAGCGGGAAGATGTCGCCGCGGTAGTAGGGGCTGAAGATCAGCGGGCTGATGTCGTGGGTGCACGAGCGCACGACGATCGACGTGCCGACCGCCGACGACAGGGTCACGGGCCAGTCGTACGACCGGGTCAGCCGCACCAGCGGTTCCTGCGCCGCGGCGAGCAGCGCGCCGTCCTCGCGATAGCCGGCGGCGAGCGACTCGACCTTGCAGGTGGCCCGGTAGCGCTTGCGCGCGGCCTCGCATTCGATCAGGCCTTCGTGCAGCAGCGTCTGCATGATGCGGAAGACCGTCGGATAGGGCAACGCGGTGAGCCGGGAGAGCTCCATGATCGAGACCTCGCCGTTGCGGTTGATGCACTGGAGCACCGCGATGCTGCGACAGATCGAGCGGACCGGAACGCCTCTTTCCATGCTGGACTCCCTTCGACTTGGGTTGGCTCGCCGCCTTCGTGCGATGCGCAATTTGGCGCCATCCGAATCCGATTCACAACGTTGTCACGGTGCTTTGTGACGGCATGACCGACAGGCGGTCACGGGGCCCGCTGCGCCGGACGCGCGGTGTCCGCGTGGCGAGGAACCGTCCGGCGCGATGTGACCTCGGCGGGGCGACCTCGCACCATTCGACCGCAGGCGCCGCGGACCCGGGCGCCGCACGTCAACCGAGGAGATCGGCCCATGTTTCGTTCGCTGCTGGCTGCCAGCTTCGTCGTCTTCACCTCGCTCGCCGCGGCACAGGCGCCCGGCGCGGCGTCGGGCGTTCCCCCCGGCGCGACCGACTGGGGCGGCGGCTTCTACACCGGCGTCGACACCGCGACGCAGATGTCGTCGAACAGCGCGACCGGCGCCGGCTCGACCGTCGACGCGCCGACCGCCGACATCGCCAGGCGCTGCGCCGCGCTCGCCGGCTACGCCACGCTCTATTCGCAGATCGACCCGATCCGCCAGCGCTTCGCGCAGATTCCCGACGCGCCGACGCTGGTCCAGTCGGCGGTGATCGTGCCGGCCGAGCGCAACCTGCCCGAGGTCTGCGACGTCATGGGCCTCGTCGCGCCGAACATCCACTTCGAATTGCGCCTGCCGACCCGCACCTGGAACGGCAAGTTCATGCATTACGGCTGCGGCGGCCCGTGCGGCGTGATCTACCGGCCGCAGCTCGAGGAGCCGCTCGCGCGCCACTATGCGGTCGTCGCGAGCGACATGGGCCACCAGACGCTGAGCAACGCCTACAAGTACGCCGACATCGCCGCGCAGATCGACTTCACCTACCGGGCCACCCACGTGGTGACGCTCGCGTCCAAGGAGATCGTCGACCAGTTCTATGCCAGGCCCGCGCGCAAGGCCTATTTCATGGGCTGCTCGACCGGCGGCGTGCAGGGCGTGATCGAGGCCCAGCGCTTCCCCGACGATTTCCAGGCGATGCTCGTCGCGGCGCCCGCCTACGGCATCGGCCCGTCGTTCCTCGAGTGGAGCGCGCGCGCCAACGTCGGCGCCGACGGCAGGAGCATCATGACGCCCGAGAAGCTGCCGATGGTGCGCAAGGCCGTGCTCGCCGCCTGCGACGCGCAGGACGGCCTGAAGGACGGCCTGCTGATGGACCCGCGCCAGTGCAAGTGGGACCCGGCGGCGATCCAGTGCAAGGCGGGCGCATCGGACACGACGCAGTGCCTGACCGTGCCCGAGGTCGGCGTGATCCGGAAGATCTACTCCGGGCCGGTGAACTCGAAGGGCGAGAGCCTCTCGCTCGGCGACGCGGGCATGATGCGCGGCTCCGAATACCTCTGGTCGCCGTCGTTCATCCCGCCCGAGGGCCAGCGCGCGTTCCGCCTCGTCGACCAGGCGTCGTCGTTCGGCGACGGCTTCTACCCGCCGGTCGCGGCCAACGCGATGAAGCCCTACGACTACGACACCGACCCGCAGCGCGGCGACATCCTTTCGTGGCTGCGCTACGGCATGAACCCCGACCTGCGCTTCTATCGAAGCCACGGCGGCAAGATCCTGATGTACCACGGCTGGGACGACAACGAGGTCGCGGCGGGTTCGTCGGTCGACTACTACCAGACGACGACGCGGACGATGGGCGGCGAGGCCGAAACACGGAAGTTCTTCCGCCTCTTCATGGTCCCCGGCATGGGCCACTGCCGGCGCGGGCCGGGCGGCGACGCGGGCGACTTCCTGACCGCGCTCGAGAACTGGGACGAGAAGGGCCAGGCGCCCGAGGAGATCGTCATGCACCACCTCGTCAAGGAGCAGAACTATCTCGGCCTGCCGCGGCCGATCTACCCGCTGCCCGCCGGGAGCTACGACCGCACGCGGCCGGTCTACCCGTTCCCCGACGTGGCGCGCTACGCCGGCAAGGGCGATCCGGCGCAGGCGTCGAGCTGGGTCAAGGGCCCGCGGGCGCCGGGCGAATGACCGCGTCGCCTCCGCACGGCCTGAGCCGCCGCGGCCTGCTGCAGCTGACCGCGGCGGTCGCGACCGGCGGCCTCGCGCCGCCGACCCGGGCGGACGATGCGGCGGACATCGGTCTGGCCGAGGCGCAGACGATCTGGGCCCGTCTCCACGGCGACCTTTCCGGCCGAACGGTCTGGTTCACGACGATGGGCGAGGTGTGGGGCTTCCGGCCGCAGGCCGACGACCTCGCGCTCGAGGACTTCGCGAAACGCGCCTACGGCTACGCCGGCGTCGCGGCGCGGAAGATGCGGCGCCGCGACGACGGCGCGATCGTCGTCCGCGAGAAGAGCTGGGCCTTCTACCGCGACCCCGGGACCAACCGCCTCGGCGACCGGATCGCCAACCGCTGGACCGGCCGCACCGACACCGCCCCGCCGCTCTCGGGCCCGCCGCGCGAGTACGTGCTCGCGGCGCGGGGCGACGCCGCACCGGCGCAGGACCCGTACCGCATGCACGTCCGCCGGATCGGCGCGCAGGTCTTCGTCTCGACCTCGGGCCTCGCGCGCTTC
>CAZZWY010000547.1:0-3181 GCA_964657785.1 uncultured Acetobacteraceae bacterium | reverse complement strand
CTTTTCAGTGCCGCTGGCAGCGGTCGACAAGGTCTCAGTGTTGGCGGTCGGCGCCGACATCGCTAGCGATCACGATGGGCTCGCGAAGTGGCACTCGCGGACGCGGCTTTTCTGCGAGTAGGTCGCGCCAGGAAATTGGCCCGCGCTCTCCGAAGATCGCCCGCATCTGAGCGATAGCGAGTCGGCCGTGCACGCGAGCAAACCGTTCAATCGGCGACCATCTGCCGCAGAAGACTACTAGTAGAATTTTCCCAAGCATCGGCAAATCGTAAGACCCAACCCGCTTCGACGGGTATTTTTTTGTCTGCTCGGAAATATCTCAACCAGCAGTTGACATATCTCAACCGCTGGTTTAGATTGTCTCCCATCGGCTGCCCTCGCAGCCGCGACGACGGGAGAAGCAGATGGACGATCAGCAAGCAGCCCTCAATGAGCAGATCAGAGCGAAGCTGACCACGCTCGATCTCGGCAGCGAGTCGATTCAGGTGTTCGGCCGGTTGCGCCTCAACGTGCACGTCATCTGCGTGTCGATCGAGACGGCGCGCAAGTGGGCGGCGGTCCTATCGAAGATGACCGGCGCGCGCGCTTCGCTGGTGGCCCACAGCTGGAACGCCGAGGCCAACCGCGGCACGTCGATGCTCCCGACGAAGCGCCACGGCTACTTGATCGCGGTGGCCGCATGAACGCCGCGATGCTGGACATGACCGACCACTACCTGGCTCGACACTTTGACCAGGTCGACGCTGACGAAGCGCGCGGTGATCGCTTCGACGACGCGAAGGAAGCGCTGACCTTCGAGCGAGAACTCGCGATCCGCGCCGCGTTGGTCAAGCCGGGCAGCGATGTCATCGGCCTGATCGGCAACGACACGGACGAGTGGATCAAGGGCGTCGACGCGTTGGTCCGTCGCGCTGCTGATCCGCTGCCGTTGCTGGCGGGGCAGAAGTTGAACCTCGCTGAAGAATTCATCCGCATGGTGGATGCCGCCATCGCTGCCGTTGCGGCGCCGAGCGACAAGGACGTGCAGGCGCGCATCACTGAAGACGCGAAGGTGCTCGCTTGAACGCCCAAACCGGCGATCACGCCGTCGTCGTGGTGTGCCTGCTCGCGTGGGTTGCGCTGGCCGTGCTGGCGGCGTGCGGGGTGATCTCGTGAGCGCCGCCCACACGCCGACGCCGTGGCACCTCGGCCACGGTGAGAATCGCGACCGCAGTTACTTCTCGATCGCCGGCAAGAATCCCGACGGGAGTTGGAGGCAGATCGCCGGATGCGACCACCCGTCGGCGCAATCAGTCCAGCACGGCGCCAACCCCCTTCGCGAGCAAGCTGAAGCCAACGCCGCCCACATCGTCCGCTGCGTGAACGCGCACGACGATCTGGTCGAGACGCTGCGCAAGTTGATCAGTCATCGCGACGATTTGTGTCTTGCGGACTACCCGGCCGTAACGCGCGCTCGGGCCGTGCTCGCGAAGGTGGCAGCATGAACACCATCACCACGCCCGGCCTCACCGAAGCCGAGATGCGCGACAGCGATGCGCCGTCGCCGAAGAACCCCGAAGCGTTGGCCGCGTACATCGCAACGCTGGTCGATCGCGAGCACGACTACGGCACCTGCGTCTACGCGATGTCGCTGGCCGCGGTCGCAGCGTTCAACTACGTCGCCGGCCAGCTCGGAGTCACGGGCTTCCAGGCGTCGTGCGCAGACCTCGACGTCCTGCGCCGCACTCGCCGCTTCAAGGGCCCGTTCATGGTCATCGATGCCGAGAACGCGCTGTACCCGCAGTACGACCTGCCGGCGCGGCTCGCCAAGTCGATGACCGAGTGGGCGCCGTGGCTGAAGACCGAGGCCGAGAAACTGCTGGCCGAGAACAACGAGCACACGCACCCGGACGTGGTCGCGCACTGGAAACGACTGGCGGGTGCCGCATGACGCCCGCGACGCACATCGTGCACTGGCCAACAGGGCCGACCGCTTGCTGCGATGACCACGCGCGGCAGCTGATCGGGCTCGGTCGGTTCCTGGGGGCGCACGTGGTCGCGACGACGCTGGCTGAACCGGCCGAGTGCGCGAACTGCGCCAATGAAGCCGTGAAGGCGGGTGCGGCATGACGCCCATCGACGACATCCGCGAGCTGACCGACGACGAGCTCGACGAGCTCGACCAGGTCGGGACCGAGTCCTTCGACTACGAGGACTTCGATGCGCGAAGGTGAAGCCGTGCAGCTACCTGTCTATGGGCGCGCCGGTGTCGTGGCGCACGTCCTCGTCGATGTCATCGACGCACCCATCGTCCGAACCCTGCGACTGAATCTCGCGCGGGGCGGGTATGCCGTCTTCTACAAGAAGATCGATGGACGCTTGCATGCCTACAAGCTGCATCGGTCTTTGCTGGCAGCGCCTGGCGGGCTGGTCGTCGACCACATCAACCACGATCCCCTCGACAACAGGCGCGAGAACCTTCGGCTGTGCACGTCAGCGGAGAACTCCCGCAACCGGAAGCTCGACCCGCGCAACAAGACTGGCTTCAAGGGCGTCAGCCGCAATCGTCATTCGTTTGTCGCGACGATTCAGGTGAATCGAAAGCTTCGGCACCTTGGGAGTTTCGCCTCCGCCATCGAGGCCGCTCGTCGCTACGACGAAGCAGCGATCGCTCTTCACGGCGAGTTCGCTCTCCTCAACTTCGCCACGGCGGTCGCATGAGCGACCGCTTTTATTCCGAGCAGCAGGCCGGCATGGATCACCACCGTGTGCTGCTGAAGGTCGCCCTCGGCTGCTTCTTCGCCGCCATCGCGTTCATCGCGATCGCCTCCCTCATCTCCCGATAGGACCGTCATGACGACCGTCGAACAAGACCCGATCGCGACGACCACCGCGATCGCCGAATTCAACCCGATCGCCGTCGCGCTGGCCGACCTGCAGCGCCGCACGAAGGGCGTGCTCTTCGAGGTCACGACCACGAAGGGCATGGACGCGGCGCGCAAGGCCCGCGCCGAGCTGCGCGAGTACCGCGTCAGCCTGGAGGACAAGCGCAAGGAACTGAACGCGCCGGTGCTCGAGCGCGGCCGGCTGCTTGACGCCGAAGCGCAGCGCATCACCGCGGCACTGGTCGAGCTCGAGGAACCGATCGACGCGCAGATCAAGGCCGAAGAGAAGCGAAAGGCCGACGAGAAGGCCGCGAAGG
>CAZZWY010000546.1:0-3198 GCA_964657785.1 uncultured Acetobacteraceae bacterium | reverse complement strand
GAACGAAGAACCAGGCGCCCTGGTTCTGCGGCTCGTCCTGGCACCACACGACTTCGCTCAGATTCGGGTACTTGCGCATTTCGGCGGCAAACGCCTTGTGCGGGAACGGGTAGAGCTGCTCGACCCGCACGAGCGCGACGTCGGTCTTGCGCTCGGCGCGCTGGCGAACGAGGTCGTAGTAGACCTTGCCCGAGCAGGCGACGAGCCGCTTGACCTTGTCCGGGTTGATCTCGGTGCTCACTTCGCCGATGACGGTCTTGAATTCGCCCCGCGCGAAATCGGCGAGCGGCGAGCCGGCATCCTTGGCACGCAGCAGCGATTTCGGCGTCAGGATGATCAGCGGCTTCCTGAACATGCGCACCATCTGCCGGCGCAGCACGTGAAAGATCTGGCTCGCCGACGTCGGCTGCACGACCTGCATGTTGTTGTCGGCCGAAAGCTGCATGAAGCGTTCGAGCCGCGCCGACGAGTGCTCGGGGCCCTGACCTTCGTAGCCGTGCGGCAGCATCAAGGTGAGGCCGTTGGCACGGCCCCATTTCACTTCGCCCGAGGCGATGAACTGGTCGATCACGACCTGGGCGCCATTGACGAAGTCGCCGAACTGCGCTTCCCAGATGACGAGCGTGTTCGGCTCGGCCGAGGCATAGCCGTATTCGAAACCGAGAATCGCTTCCTCGGAAAGGATCGAGTCGATCACGACGAAAGGCGCCTGGCCTTCGGCGATGTGCTTGAGCGGGGTGTAGGTGCCCTCGTCCCAGCGCTCGCGGTTCTGATCGTGAAGTACGGCGTGGCGGTGCGTGAAGGTGCCCCGCCCGCTGTCCTCGCCGGAGAGCCGCACCGCGTAGCCGCTGGCGACGAGCGACGCGTAGGCCAAGTGTTCGCCCATGCCCCAGTCGACGTTGATCTCGCCGCGTCCCATCGCCGCGCGGTCGGCGAGGACTTTCTCGACGAGGGTGTGCGCCTTGAAGTTCGGCGGCAACGTCGTGATGCGCTCGGCGAGGCGCTTGATCTCGCTCATCGGCAGCGCGGTGTCGGCGGCGTCGGTCCACTTCTTGCCGAGGAACGGCGCCCAGTCGACCGCGTACTTGCTCTTGTAGTTGGTGAGGACCGGGTCGTAGGTGCTCTTGCCCGCATCCATCGCGGCACGCAGCGCCTTGACCATGTCGTCGGGACCGCCGGGTGGCAGTACGCCCTGGGCAACGAGTTTTTCGCCGTAGAGCTTGCGCGTGCCCGGGTGCTGCGCGATCTTCTTGTACATCAGCGGCTGCGTGAGCGCCGGCGTGTCCTGCTCATTGTGGCCGAGCTTGCGGAAGCAGACGATGTCGACGACGACGTCCTTGTTGAACTCCTGCCGGTAGTCGAGGGCGAGCTGAGTGCAGAGCACCACCGCTTCCGGATCGTCGCCGTTGACGTGCAGCACCGGCGCCTCGATCATCTTCACGACGTCGGTGCAGTAAAGCGTCGAGCGCGAGTCGCGCGGGTCGCTGGTGGTGAAGCCGATCTGGTTGTTGATGACGACGTGGAGCGTGCCGCCGGTGTAGTAGCCACGCGTCTGGGCGAGCGCCAGCGTCTCCATCACCACGCCTTGCCCGGCGAACGCGGCGTCGCCATGAACCAGGATCGGCAGCACCGAATCGCCCGTGCTGTCGCCGCGGCGGTCGAGGCGTGCCTTCACCGAGCCCTCGACGACCGGATTGACGATCTCTAGGTGCGACGGATTGAACGCGAGGCTCAGGTGGACCGGTCCGCCGGCCGTCGTGATGTCGCTCGAGAAGCCCTGGTGGTACTTCACGTCGCCCGACGGCAAGGCCTCGGGCGCGGTGTGGTCGAACTCGGCGAACAGATCCTTCGGCATCTTGCCAAGCGTGTTGACGAGTACGTTGAGGCGACCCCGGTGCGCCATGCCGATCACGATCTCCTGCACGCCCTTCATTCCACCGCGCTGCACGAGTTCGTCCATCGACGCGATGAAGCTCTCGCCGCCCTCGAGCGAGAAGCGCTTCTGCCCGACGTACTTGGTGTGAAGGTAGCGCTCGAGGCCCTCGGCCGCGGTCAGCCGGTCGAGGATGTGCTTCTTCGCTTCGGCATCGAGATTCGGCTTCGAGCGGATCGATTCGAGGCGCTCCTGCCACCAGCGCTTCTCGACAGGCTCCGTGACGTGCATGTACTCGGCGCCGATCGAGCCGCAGTACGTCTCGCGCAGCGCCTGCACGATCTCGCGCAGCGTCATGTGCTCGGCGGTCGAGAAGTAGGTGTTGGTGGCGCTGAACGGGATGTCCATGTCGGACTCGCTCAGATCGTAGAACGCCGGCTCGAGTTCGGGAATCTTCGGCCGTTCCTGGCGCTTGAGCGGGTCGAGATCGGCCCAGCGCGACCCGAGGAAGCGATAGGCCGCGATCAGCGACTGGACATGAACCTGTTTGCGCGCGATCGCCAGGTCGGCGCTCGACGCCTTGGTGCCGAAGCTGTTGGCCTTGGCGCGCTGCGCGAACGATTCGACGACGGGCGCATGGGCGACGTCGCGGGCGGTCGAGCCGTCGGCCGCGGGCACGTTCTGAAGCGCGTCGAAGTACTTGCGCCAGTTATCGGCCACCGAGCCGGGATTGTCGAGGTAGGCCTCGTACATCTCCTCGACGTAGGGAGCATTGCCCCCGAACAGGTACGACGTGGACCTGGATTGCTGCATCATCTCGCTCACCTTTCGCCCCGGTTTCCGAGGCTAGACGTGGGTTGAAAACCTTCCGCGACACGGCTAGACCGACTGCGGACAAGCGACCCGCCTCGGCAGGCGACTGCCAAGGGGACGGGAAGGACATTTTGTCAAATCAAGGTTTGCGACTCTAACACCGCGGGCCGCTGACCCGGGGGGCGGTCACCGAGCCGGAAGGCGGGGCGAACCGGCTCGCCTTCACGGCGGGCGCTCAGCGGGCGAGCGAGAGCCGTTCGCGCGCCTCGTCGTACTCCCGCTTCAGCCGGGCGATCAACGCGCGCGCCGGCATCACCTGCTTGACCGCCCCGATGCCCTGGCCGGCGCCCCAGATGTCCTTCCAGGCCTTCTTCTTCGCGCCGTCCCCGCCGAAGTCCATCGAGCTCTTGTCGGCTTCGGGAAGGTTGTCGGGGTCCATCCCGGCGGCGATGATCGAGGGCCGCAGGTAGTTGCCGTGCACGCCGGTGAAGAGGCTGCTGTAGACGATGTCA
>CAZZWY010000545.1:0-3198 GCA_964657785.1 uncultured Acetobacteraceae bacterium | reverse complement strand
TGTTGCGGCCCTGGATCACGAGGTCGAGCGATTGCTCGCGCAAGTCGAGCGTGGTGCGCTCGAGCTCGAGCAGCTCGTCTTTCTCGAGCAGCGAGTAATACGCACTCGCCACCTGGCCGATCAGCGCCAGGCGCACTTCGCGTCGCGCCTCTTCGGTGGCGAGGAAGCTGGCCTTCGCCGAATCGCTCATCGCCGCCACGCGGCCCCAGAAGTCGACTTCGTAGCTGAGCGCCGCCTGCAGGTCGAAGCGCCGGCTCGAGGCGCCGGTGTCGAGCGTCGCCGGGGTGTAGGTTTTCGAGGCGTCGAACTGGCCGGTGACCGTCGGGAAGCGATCGGCACGGGCGATCTGCGCTTCGGCGCGGGCCTGCTCGACCTTGCCGGCGGCGATGCGCAGGTCGCGGTTGTTCTGGAGCGCGACCCGGATCAGCGCCTGCAATCTCGGATCGGTGAAATAGGCTTGCCAGCCCACGGCGGCCGCGTCGGACGACGCTTCTGGGCGAACGTTCGGGAGGGTGCGCCAGGCGGTCGGGATCTGGGCATCGGGGCGGGGCGCGGGCTCGTGCGTCGCGCACGCCGAAATCAGTGCGGCGCAAAGCGGCAGCGCAAGGCCTTTGCGGCTCGCTCGGCGGTCGATGACGGGTTTCATTCCGGGCACCTTCGCTTCGCTCACATCGCCCGCGCGATCGGTGCGAAACGCTGGGCTTGCAGCCGCCGCTCGAACTCGACGACGCGGTCGTGGCAAGCGATGCAATCGGTCGAGCGCGTCGACGGTATGACCGGCAGGGCGCTCCGCATCACCACCGACGCGATGTTCCGCAAGCGCTCGAGATGGCGCTCGTCGATGGCGAAGTAGTGCAGCCCCTTGTCGGCGCAGTTGAGGAAATACTGGTGGAGAAACTTGCTCATCAATCGTCGTCTCCGTCTCCGCTGGGCGCAGCCGTGCAAGGCAGGGCTGACCGGCTGGACGATTGTTGCGAGACGCTCGTGTCTTGAATGCGTCGATCAATGCGCCGATTCGACGCCATCTCGATGCTGCGGGGCAGGAGAGAGATACGCCCGACACCCTGCGGCCCGCCGAAGGTCGAGAGAAGAGACGCGAAACCGGTTCAACTTCCCTGAGTCAAGGGCCGTTGCGACGGCAACATCGTCGCCATGCGATCGATGCATCTTTGCCCACCCAACCCTCCGGCGACTCGGCGATGAGCAACGACCCTCCACGAACGCTGCACGTCTTCTATCGCCACGTGCACCAAAGGGCCGACAAGCACAGCCGCGATCCGAACAAGGCACGTCCGGCATGGTTCAGCCACGAAGGCTGCTTTCGCAACCTGATGCAGACGATCGCCGCCGACCCGCAAGGCCACCGGGTCACGGTGACGGTGATGTACGACGGCCACCCGGACGACCTGCTGACCGATTTCGTCGCCGGCTACATCGTCTCGCCGCCGGCGGGGGTGAAGCTGCAGTTGCAGATGATCGAGGCGGGTTCGGACCTCAATTCGTTCCTGATCACCTTGACGCACGCCAACCGCCTCGACCTGCCGCCCGACGCATTGCTCTACTTCCTCGAGAACGATTACCTGCACCAGCCCGGGTGGGTTGGCAAGGTGTTCGAGCTCTACGAGAGTCGCGTCGACTTCGACATGGTCTCGCTCTACGACCACAAGGACAAATACATCCTTCCGATGTATGGCGAATTGACGACGCAATTGCGGCTCAGCCCTTCGCACCACTGGCGGACCGCGCCGTCGACCTGCGGCTCGTTCCTGCTCGCTAAATCGGCGCTCGAACGCGACTTCGACGCCTTTGCCTCGGGCAAGGTCGACTACTTCATCTTCTCGGAAGTCGTCACCCGCCGCGGCCGCACCCTGCTGACGCCGATTCCCGGGCTGTCGACCCATGGGATGGAGGGCTACACCAGCCCCAACGTCGACTGGGCGGCACTCGCCCGCTGACGCCGAAGCCCGCCTCTCTCCGGACCGCACCATGACGACGCCCAAGCCGATCTACGTCACCCAGCCGTTCCTTCCGCCGCTCGCGGAATTCACCGCCTCGCTCGAGCAAATCTGGGAGAGCAAGGTGCTCACGAACGGCGGGCCCTTTCATCAACAGCTGGAAAAGGCGCTTTGTGCCTATCTCGGGGTCGATCACATCTCCCTTTTCGCCAACGGCACGCTGGCGCTCGTCACCGCCCTGCAGGCGCTGCGGATCACCGGCGAGGTCATCACCACGCCGTATTCGTTCGTCGCGACGGCGCACTCGCTGCTCTGGAACGGCCTCAAGCCGGTGTTCGTCGACGTCGACCCGGTGACGCTCAACCTCGATCCGGCCAAGATCGAAGCGGCGATCACCCCGCAGACGACGGCCCTCATGCCGGTGCACTGCTACGGCCAGCCGTGCGATGTCGAGGCCATCCAGCGCATCGCCGACAACTACAACCTCAAGGTCATCTACGACGCCGCGCATGCCTTCGGTGTGCGCGATGCGAAGGGCGGCAGCGTGCTGCGGCATGGCGACCTTTCGGTCTTGAGCTTTCACGCGACCAAGGTCTTCAACACCTTCGAGGGCGGTGCGATCGTCTGTCCCGACGCCAGGACCAAGCAGCGCATCGACCATCTGAAGAACTTCGGCTTCGTCGATGAGGTCACCGTCGTCGCCGCCGGAATCAACGGCAAGATGAGCGAGATCAACGCGGCGCTCGGTCTGCTGCAACTCAACTACATCGACGCCGCGATGCAGCGGCGTCGCGAGATCGATGCCGTCTACCGCGAACGGCTTCGCGGCGTGGCCGGCCTGAACTGCCTCTCGGACCGCGGCGTCAGCCCCCACAACCATTCGTACTTTCCGGTGCTGGTCGACGCCGAGTTTCCGATCAGCCGCGATGCGCTCTACGACCGGTTCAAGACGCAGAACGTCTACGCCCGCCGCTACTTCCATCCGCTCATCTCCGAGTTCCCGATGTACCGCAATTTCGCTTCGAGCGACCGCGCCAATCTGCCGGTGGCGAGCCAGGCATCGCGACAGGTACTCTGCCTGCCGATCTATCCGGAGCTGAGCGACGCCGACCAGTCGCGGGTGATCGATATCGCCCTGGACGCCGCGGCGGCCGCTGCGCCGCGCCTGCTGCGCGGGGAAGTCGCCGGCAGCGGCGCACCGGCGGTTGCCCTCGCGGTCGAGGGCGCGGGTGTCTGACAGTTC
>CAZZWY010000544.1:0-3207 GCA_964657785.1 uncultured Acetobacteraceae bacterium | reverse complement strand
GCTCCGGTTTGCGCCTTGATTGGGCGCTTTTCGGCGGTCCGCTCGGACACGCCGGGTTCATTCACAGGTTCTGAGAGCAGAGGGGCGACCCGCATCTGGGGATCGTCCTACAGGGCCTGTCGGCGGGAGCCGATGGCAGACAGGCAGGGTGACGGAGAAAACTGCTCGGTCAATCACCTACCGCCGCCCTATGAAACTGCCTTTCGGATCTGCAATTCGACGCTGGACGAACGGGGCGACGACGGGGCTCGCGGCAGTGGCGGTCTCGGCGCTCGCCGCCGCCGGCGCACACGCGGCCGATGAACCGGCCGCGAACGACCTGGTCGCGCGCGGCGCCTACCTGGCCAACGCCGGCGACTGCATGGGCTGCCATACCCAGGCGGGCGGCAAGCCGTTCGCGGGCGGGCTGTCGCTGAAGACGCCGTTCGGCAGCATCGCCGCGCCCAACATCACGCCCGACAAGGAAACCGGCATCGGCAACTGGACCGACGAGCAGTTCTACCGCGTGATGCACGACGGCATCGGCCACGACGGTGAATACCTCTACCCCGCGATGCCGTTCCCCTGGTACACGACCGTCACCCGCGACGACGTGATGGCGATCAAGGCCTACCTGTTCGCCCAGCCGGCGGTGCGGCAGAAGAACCAGAAGAACGGCCTGATCTTCCCGGTCAGCATCCGCACCTCGATGCTCGCGTGGCGCGCCGCCTTCTTCAAGCCCGGCGAGTTCAAGCCCGACCCCGCCCTGAGCGACGAACTCAACCGAGGCGCGTACCTCGTCAACGGCCTCGGCCACTGCGGCGAGTGCCACAACGGGCGGCCGGTCGCCGGCACCTCGCGCTTTCGCGAGGCACTGCAGGGCGGCACCATCGACAACTACTACGCCCCCAACATCAGCTCCGATCCGCACTCGGGCATCGGCGCCTGGAGCAACGCCGAGATCGCGACCTACCTCAAGACCGGCGCCTCGATCAACCGGGGCATCGCGCTCGGGCCGATGGCGGAGACGGTCAAGAGCCTGTCGAAGTTGAACGATACCGACCTGCTCGCGATCGCCGCCTACCTGAAGTCGACCGACCCGAAGTCCGACAACGACCGCAAGAGCCAGCTCTACGCCGGCCGCACCGCCCCCGGGGGAGCGACGTATCTCGACTTCTGCGCCTCCTGCCACGGCGTCGCGGGCCAGGGCCTCAAGGGCGTGGTGCCTGCGCTCGACCGCAACGGCAGCGTGCAGGCCAAGGGGCCGCAGAACGTCATCAGCGTGATCCTCGGCGGGCTGGAGGCGAAACAGAGCTACGCGCCGATGATCGCGATCGGCGCCGGCATGACCGACCAGGAAGTCGCGGACGTCACCAACTACGTGCGCCAGACCTGGGGCAACGACGCGCCCGCGACCGCGCAGGCCGGCATGGTGGCCAACATCCGCAAGAAGACCGACACGCTGATGAACGCGTCGCCGGCCCAGGGCTGCCCCGCCGTGACCCCGGCGCCGCTCGCCAAGGCGCTGGAAGATGACCGCAACGGCATCGAAAAGCAGCTCGTCTCGCTCAACGACGTCGACCTGCCGCAGAACACCCAGCGCATCGTCTCGACCCTGCGCAAGGCGGCGCCGGGCGTGCCGCAAGCCGATCTGGTGAACGGGCTGGCGGCCGCGTACTGCAAGGTGGTTCGTGCCGACACCAGCCTCGACGACCGCCAACGCGCGCTGCGCCTCGGCCACTTCGCCCAGCTCGCCCACAGCGCGACGACGACCCGGGTCGCCGGCGGCACGGCGATGCGCTGAGCGTCAGGTCGCCGGGTAGCCGGGTCGCTCAGGCCCCCGCGCGCGAGCGCATGGCTCAGGCACCCGCGCGCGGGCGCATGGGGCAGCGCAGGAAGAGCCGCGACAGGGTGTCGCTCAACGCCGTCCGCTCCGTGCCCTCGGCGGATTGCAGCCCGGCCATCGGCCCGTGCAGCATCTTCTGGGTCAGGCCGCGTGTCAACGACTCGAGCACCGCCTCCAGGTCTTCACCCTTGGCGAGCAGCTTGCGCGCCCGCAGGAGTTCCGCCGCGCGCCAGGCCTCGGCCTGCGTCTGCAGGGCCAGGATGAGCGGCACCGTCTCGCGGGTGCCGAGCCAGCGCACGAAGTCCTGCACGCCGGTCTCGATGATCGTTTCGGCCTGGCCGACCGCGGCGTGGCGCTTCTCGCTCCCCGACTGGACGATCTTCGCGAGGTCGTCGATGGTGTAGAGATAGACGTCGGGCACGGCCGCGATCTCGGGTTCGATATCGCGTGGCACGGCGAGATCGACCATCAGCATGGGGCGCCGCCGGCGCGCCTTCAGCGCCCGCTCGACCGCGCCGAGGCCGATCACCGGCAGCGGGCTCGCGGTGCAGGAGACGACGACGTCGAATTCCTCGAGCCGCGCGAGCGCCGCGGGCAGGCCGATCGCCTCCGCCTGGAAATGCGCGGCCAGCGCCTCGCCTCGCTCGACGCTGCGGTTCGCGATCGTGAGCTGCTTCGGCCCGCGCGCGGCCAGGTGTGCAAGCACCGGCGCCGCCATCTCGCCGGCGCCGAGGAACAGCACCTTCAGCGACCCGAAATCCTCGAACAGGTCGGTCGCGAGACGCACGATCGCTGCGGCCAGGCTGATGGTGTGCATGCCGATCTCGGTGCCGGTGCGCACCTCCTTGGCGACCGCGAAGGACCGCTGGAAGAGCTGATGCAGGGTCGTGCCGAGCGTGCCGGCGCTGTCGGCCTCGCGCACCGCCTGCTTCATCTGGCCGAGGATCTGCGTCTCGCCGACGACCATCGACGCGAGCCCGCTCGCGAGCCGGAAGGTGTGCCGCGCCGCGCCCGCATCCTCGAGCACGTAGAGGTGCTGCTCCAGCGACGAAACCGGCATGTCGCCGGTCGCGGCGAGCCAGCCGAGCGCCTCGCCGGCCACCTGCGCCGAACCGCTGTCCTGGGCGCTGCCGACGTAGAGCTCGGTGCGATTGCAGGTCGAGACGATCGCGACCTCGGTCGCCGGGCGCAAGCGGCTTCGCAGCGCCTGCAGCGCGGGGGCGAGATTGGCCGCGGGAAACGCGAATCTGCCGCGCAGGTCGAGCGGCGCGGTGCGGTGGTCGAGCCCGAGGGCGAGGACGCTCAAGGCTGTCTCCCTGAAGCGGGCGATCTGGAGGTCGACACCGTTTGTCTCATACCGTCACTCTCTGGTTCGCGCCCTG
>CAZZWY010000543.1:0-3216 GCA_964657785.1 uncultured Acetobacteraceae bacterium | reverse complement strand
AGAGGCGCAAGGCCTTCGGCTTCATCGTGCGCAGGAACATCCGGGTGTAGACCTGCCGGTTGAAGCCGACGCCGATGGCCCGCCCGCCGGCCGCCAGGTCGATCGGCGCCGAGACCGCGCACACCGCGTCGACCGCCTGGGCCGCCGTCTCGCCAGCCTCTTCGGCCCAGCGCAGCAGCGCATTGCCGCCGAGCGAGACGCCGACCGCGACCAGCGTGCCGGCGTGGTCCGCCCGAATCCGCGCGAGGATCCAGCCGATCTCCTCGAAGTCGCCCGAGTGATAGGCGCGCGGCGCCCGGTTGAGCTCGCCCGAGCAGCCGCGGAAGTGCGGGACGACGAAGCGCCAGCCGTGGCGGCGCGCCCAATGCGCGAACGCCTGGGCATAGTGGCTCGACGACGAGCCCTCGAGGCCATGGAACAGCACCAGCAGCGGCGCCCCGGGCGGCGCGGATGGAAGATCGACGTCCTGCCAGTCTGCATCGATGAAGTCGCCGTCCGGCGTGTCCCAGCGCTCGCGGCGAAAGCACGGCGGCCCCCCGTCGAAACGACGCCCGAAGAGCGCCGGCCAGACCGTCTGCGCATTGCCGCCGACGAGCCAGCGCGGCGCGCGGTAAGGCTCCATCGACGGCACTCCCGCGCCGACGTCGTCAATGCAGCACGGCCGCGTTCTCGCGCGGCTCGCGCTGCTCGACGACCGAGCCGGGGCTGGCGTGATGTGCCACCAGGCGCCAGCCTTCGGCGCCCGCGACATAGACATTGGTCGCGATGACCCAGGCCTCGCGCAGTCCTTCTGGCGTTGCGACGCGGATGTGCTCGACGACGCTGTGGACCGCGCAGCCCGGACCGTGCAAGCGCCGCACGTGCTGCGGCCGGACGTCGACGGCGCCGTTGGCGAAGATGCTTTCGAACGCCGCTCGGATCGACTCGGCACCCAGCAGGCGCGGGCCGCCCGGGTGCACGCAACTCACGTCGTCGTCATCGGACCAGACCGACATCAGCTGCTCGATGTCGGCCTGCTGGAGCGCCTCGTAGAACCGCTGCTCGATCTCGTCCGGCGTGGCCGGCGGCGGGGCGGACGGAGCGCGGGGCGACATGACGGGCGTGGCGCGGCGCTACTGGAAGACGACGGTCTTGCGGCCGTTCAACAGCACCCGGTGTTCGACATGCCAGCGCACCGCGCGCGCCAGCACGACGCTCTCGACGTCGCGCCCGACGGCGGTGAAATCCTCCGGGCTCAACGAGTGATCCACCCGTTCCACGTCCTGCTCGATGATCGGGCCTTCGTCGAGTTCGGCAGTGACGTAGTGCGCCGTCGCGCCGATCAGCTTGACGCCCCGGTCGTGCGCCTGCGTGTAGGGTTTCGCGCCCTTGAAGCTCGGCAGGAAGCTGTGGTGGATGTTGATGGCCCGGCCTTTGAGGAAGGTGCAGAAGGCGGGGCTGAGGATCTGCATGTAGCGGGCGAGCACGACGAGATCGATGCCGCCAGCGTCGATCAGCGCTTCGATCTGACCTTCCTGCGCGCGCTTGGCCGCCTCGCCGGCACCCGCGGCGAGCGGCAGGTGATGGAACGGCACGCCGTGGCTCGCGCACAGGTCGGCGAAGTCAGGATGGTTGGACACGACCGCGGCGATGTCCGCGGCGAGTTGCCCGGACCGGCAGCGGAACAGCAAATCGTTCAGGCAATGTCCGTAACGGCTCACCATCAACAGCAGGCGCGGCCGCTTGGCGAGGCTGCGTACCTGCCACTGCATGCCGAAGCGCTCGGCGAGCGGGGCGAACATCGCCTCGCTCGGCTCGGCCCCGTGGACCCCCTCGGGGGCCTCGAAGTGCACGCGCATGAAGAAGAGCCCGGTCGCTTCGGCGCCCTGCAAATCGCCGAACTGCTGCGAATCGAGGATGTTGCAGCCGGCGTCCAAGAGCACCCCGGACACGGCGTGGACGATGCCTTTGGCGTCGCGGCAGGAGAGCGTCAGAACGAATTCGCGAGGGCTGGACATTGAGGTAATCTCAGGTGCGGAGCCAATTGTACGAACCTCAAAACCGTACAAAGCGCCAAGACCCGTACGACGCGTCAGAACGTACGAAGCGTCGGATCCGTACGAAGCGAACCGCACGAAGCCCGGTCGCCCGCGAGCCCTCCGAGCGCTTCATTGCTTTCCTCTCAGCCGACCCGTAGATGACGACACCGAAAAGCGAATGGACCGAACGCAGCCTGGAACTCTCCGCCCTGCTGTCCCGCGCCGGACTGGGTGACCGTGCGGCATTTGCCACACTCTACGCGCAGACCAGTCCGCATCTGCTGGGGGTGATCCTGCGTATTCAGAGGGACCGGGCCCAGGCCGAAGACATCCTTCAGGAGGTGTATGTCAACGTTTGGCGCGCGGCGCAGAGCTTCGACGCCGCGCAGAGCCAGCCGCGCACCTGGCTCACCAGCATCGCGCGCAACCGTGCGATCGACAGCCTTCGGCGCTCCCAGTCGCGGCCGCAGCTCCGCTCCACCCACCAGATTGCCGACGACGAGGAATCCGACGTGTACGACACCGTGGCAGACGACGCCCCCGGCCCGCTCGAGTTGCTGAAGCGGGCCTCCGACGCCCGTGCGCTCGACGCCTGCATGGGTCAGCTCACGGCGCCGCAGCGTCAGAGCGTCGCGCTCGCGTTCTTCGACGGCATGAGCCATGCCGAGGTCGCCGATCACTTGCGTCAGCCGCTCGGCACCGTCAAGTCCTGGGTGCGGCGCGCCCTGGCCTCGTTGAAGACCTGCCTCGACGCCGCGGTGCAGCGCGAGCGCGCGGCCGGCACGGCGAGCGAGGCCACCTAGGATGAAGCGCCGACACCCGTCCGGCGAGACCTGACATGGACTATGGTCGCCCGCAACTCGCGGACCGCCTCGCCGCGAACTACGCGCTCGGGCTGCTGCGCGGCCGCGCCCGCCGGCGCTTCGAAGCGCTGCTGCCGGCGCATCCGATGCTGCGCGCCGCGCTCGGCGAGTGGCAGGACCGGCTGATGCCGCTCGCCGCCGAGGTCGCACCGGAGCGGCCGTCCCCCGGCGTCTGGAAGCGCATCGAGTCGCGCATCGGCGGCGCTTCGGCGTCCATCGATCTGCCCTGGTGGCAGCGGCTCGGCTCGTGGCGGCTCGCGTCCGCCCTCGCCGGCGGCGCGGCGCTCGGGCTCGCCCTGCTGCTCACGACGCCGGGGCCGGCGCAGTCGCCGGTG
>CAZZWY010000542.1:0-3220 GCA_964657785.1 uncultured Acetobacteraceae bacterium | reverse complement strand
GCCCACCCGTCGACGGGCTCGCCGCGGGTCTCGAGCGCAGCCGCCCGCGCAACGACCGCATGGCCGGCGACAAGGTCGAGTGCAACGCCTGCCCGGTGCTCTGCCAGATCTCGCCCGGGAAGACCGGCGCCTGCGACCGCTACGCCAACGCCTCGGGCTCGCTGGTGCGGGTCGACCCTGTCGTCATGTTGCAGCGCACGCTCGAGGCCGGCGACGCGGCGCTCGTGCCCTTCGTCGCGTCGGCGGCGTCGGGCGAATATGCCGCCGACCCGCTCGCCGTGCAGCGCGAGGTCTTCGTCACCGGCATCGGCGCCGGCACCACCTACCCCGACTACAAGCCCGCCCCGTTCATCGTCGCGAGCCAGGCGGGCGGCGTCGACATGGTCACCGTCGTCACCGAAGGCATCTTCAGCTATTGCAGCTTCAAGGTGAAGATCGACACCGACCGCTGGCTCGGCCCCGAGCAGGCCGACGTGCGCTGCAAGGGCGAGGTCGTCGGCCACGTCACGACGGCCGAATACGGCTCGCAGATGCTCTCGCTCGGGGGCGTGCACCACCTGACCGGCGGCAGCAAGAAGGAAGGCCGCGTCACCTGCGAGGCGATGCTCGCGCTCGGCAACAAGCAGCCGGTCGAGCTGCAGATCGACGGCGGGGCGACGGTGATTGTTCAGGCCGGCGAAGCGCCGATCGTCGACGGCGTGCGCGAGCAGCGCATGCGCGTCGGTTGCGGGTCGGCGACGGTCGGCATCTTCGCCAAGCAGTTCCTCGGCCTCGCCGACGAGGTCGTCGTCGTCGACGACCACATCACCGGCGTCCTCACGCAGCACCAGGCCGGCCGCTGCCTCGACATGCGGCCCTCGGGCGTGAAGATTCGCGGCCGCAAGTCGACACCGGGGCGCTACTTCCAGGTCGCGAACCCGGGCACCGGCTGGGGCGGCACCGATCTGGTCGAGCCGCTCGCGATCGTCGAGGGCTGGGAGCCCGACCTCGCCTGGCCGGGCCTGAAGCTCCTCATGACCTCGACCACCGGCGAGCACGCCGCCTGGTTCGAGCTCGACGCGGCGCTCGTGCCGCAACCGCTGCCGCTGCCCGAGGCCGTCGCCCGAGTCGTCGCGCGGATCGGCGAGAACTGCGAGCCCTCGCTCTCGACCGTGCTGTTTCTCGGCGGCGCCGGTGGGAGCCTGCGGGCCGGCGTCACCGACAACCCGGTGCGGCTGACCCGGGCGATCAAGGAGGCGCTCGTCAACGTCACCTGCGGCGGCGCGCCGGCTTATGTCTGGCCGGGCGGTGGCATCACGCTGATGGTCGACGTTTCGCGCATGCCCGACCACAGCTTCGGCACGGTGCCGACGCCGGCCATCGTCGCGCCGATCGAATTCAGCATGTCGCAGGCCGACTACGTCGCCCTCGGCGGCCACCGGGCGCAGGTGCGCAGCCTCGAGGAGTCGCTGTCGCGCGGCGCCTGGCACGCCGACGGCGCGCCGACCGGGCGGCGCTTCGAGGCGCTGCCGGCAGCCAACCCCTGGCCGCTCGGCCATGCGCCCTTGCTCGGATAAGCCGTGCAGGCCCGGCGCGCCCCCCTGCCCAACGCCCGCTGGCATTTCCAGCACGGGCCGATCGATTGCGTGATCGGCGCCGAGGGCGCGGCCGATGCCGTCGCGCGTGCGCACGAAGCCGCCTGGCAGCGCTTCGAGACGCTGCTGACCGGGCTCGTCGCCGAGCTGCCGCTGCTGCGCGAGCCGGTGCGCGGCGCGTGCCCGCTGCGGGGTGAGGTCGCGCGGCGGATGTGGTTCGCCTGCGAGCCCTACCGGCCCGCGTTCATCACGCCGATGGCCGCCGTCGCCGGCGCGGTCGCGCAAGCACTGATCGGTGGCTACGACCGCGCCGGTGTGACCCGCGCCTGGGTCGACAACGGTGGCGACATCGCGCTGCACCTCGCGCCCGGCGCGTCGGTCCGCGTCGGCCTCGTCGCCGACCTGTCGCGCGTCGTGCCGGGCCGGGCCTTCGCCACCGACGGCTTCTTCGTGGTCGACGCGTCGATGCCGGTGCGCGGCATCGCGACCAGCGGCTGGCGCGGCCGCAGCCATTCGCTCGGCATCGCCGACAGCGTCACCGTCCTCGCCTGCACCGCGGCGATGGCCGACGCGGCGGCGACGGTCGTCGCCAACGCGGTCGACCTCGACGACCCGCGGATCGCCCGCCGGCCCGCCAACACGCTCAAGGACGACAGCGACCTCGGCGACATCCCCGTCACGGTCGACGTCCCGCCGCTCGGCCAAGCCGCGGTCGCCCGCGCGCTCGACGCCGGCGC
Source organism: uncultured Acetobacteraceae bacterium (assembly GCA_964657785.1). Classification (GTDB taxonomy): domain Bacteria; phylum Pseudomonadota; class Gammaproteobacteria; order Burkholderiales; family Burkholderiaceae_C; genus LMDS01. Next base: position 909 of record CAZZWY010000542.1, on the reverse strand, counting down.
GCGCCGCGCCCGCGAACTGCAGCGCCTCGGCCTGATCCACGCGGCGCTGCTGGTCTGCCAGGGCGCGGCACGCCGGGTCGATGCGCCGTCGACGGCCGACGCGCGCTGCGAGTCAGCGCGATCCGCCCTCGAGCTTCCCGCATGATGTCGACCTCCACGCCCGCCTTGTTCCGGAGCTTTCGGTGATCGAGATCCGCCGCATCCACACCCAGGTCGAAGAGATCCGCCACGAGTTCGGGCCGGTCGCCGCGACGCCGCTGCGCAAGGGCGCGATCGCCGTCGTCATGACCAACCCGTTCGCCGGCCGCCACGTCGAGAACATCCTGCCGATGATGGACGCGCTGCAGCCGGTCGGCATCGACATGGCCGAGCGGCTGCGTGCCGCGATGGGCGTGCCGGCGACCGCCATCCAGAGCTACGGCAAGGGCGCGATCGTCGGGGCTGGGGGCGAGCAGGAGCACGGCGCGCTCTGGCACGTGCCGGGCGGCTACGCGATGCGCGAACTGCTCGGCTGGAAAGGCGACCGCACCGCCTACGCCGCCGGCCAGGGCGCGGCGCCGACCCGCCAGCCCGGCAACGCGCTCGCGATCGTGCCGTCGACGAAGAAGGTCGGCGCGCCGGGCACCACGCTCGACGTGCCGATGACGCACATCAACGCCGCGTACGTCCGCAGTCACTTCGACGCGATGGAGGTGCGCGTGCCCGGCGCGCCGCGTGCCGACGAGATCGTCTTCATCCTCGTGATGGGCACCGGGCCGCGCGTTCATGCCCGCGTCGGCGGCCTGAAGGCGGCCGACATCGCGCAATGGAACGGCCTGCGCTGACTCACGGAGACCCCATGCCTGCCCACATCCGCAAGATCGTCGTCCAGGTCGACGAGACGCTCATCGAAATGGGCCGCGCCGTCGC
>CAZZWY010000541.1:0-3223 GCA_964657785.1 uncultured Acetobacteraceae bacterium | reverse complement strand
GGTAGAAGTAGAGCGGCGGCACGAAGCGGGCATAGCTCAGCGACGGGGGATTGCGGGTGCCGCGGCGCGTGCGCACGCTGCCGAGCGCGACGCCGTCCCGCCCACCGTTGAATCCGCTGAAGCCGGCCGCCGGGTCGTGGCAGCTGGCGCAGCTCGTGCCCTGCGGCCGCGAGAGGCGGGTCTCGGCGAAGAGATGCCTGCCGAGCGCCACGCGCCCCGGGTCGGGCGCGGCGAGCGGCCGCGCGGCCGGGATCACCGCGGCGTACTGCGGCGTGTCGCCCACCTGGCCGATCGGCGCCCGCTGTAGCTCACCGACGCCGCCGGCCGCGAACGCCGAAAGTGCCGGGACTGCCGAGATCATCGCGCCGACGCCCGCCGCCAGCAGCAGCGCGCGGGCCGAGCGGCGCACGCGCTCGGTCATGGCGCGAGAAATCCCGTCCTGTCGCAAACGATCTTCGAGCCGGACGGCGTGCAGGTCGTCATCAGCTTGCCGTCGCGCGTGTAGGCCTTGTAGAGCCACTGCGCGCCGCTCTTTTCCATCATCATGAAGCCGAAGGTGTTGGTGTGGGTGAGGCTCGCGATGACGACGCCGGGCGCCGGCGTGGACGACGCCGGGAACGGATCCGGCAGGTTGAGGTCGACGTTGTCGCCGCCGTTGCCGGTGACGAAGGTCGCCGGGTGGGCGCTCGCGAAGCTGAGGGCCTGGAAGTCGTGGACGTGCCCGTGCAGCGCGATCTTCACGCCGTCGGGGTAGTACGCGGTCGGGTTCAGCGTGCGCATCACCGCCTGCAGCCCGATGTTGCCGGGCGCGGGCGCGGCCCCGGCGATCGGCGCGAAGGCGAGGATCGGATGGTGGTTGGCGAAGAGCGTCGTCTTCGAGGTGTCGGCGGCGAGCGTCGCGACCTGCTGGAACTGCGCCTGGTAGATCGGGAACTTGTAGTCGGACGCGCCGAAGGCGGCGGTGCCTGCCTTGGCCGAATCGAAGAGCACGATCTGCGTGTCGCTGCCGAGGGCCACGGCGTACGGGTCGCTGAAGTTGGCGCTGTTGTCGTTCGCCGGATCGTCGCAACTCATCGACGCCGCATAGGGCCGGACGTCGAGAAAGCGCGCCCAGCCCTGGCCGGCGCGGGCGCATTCCTCGTGGTTGCCGCGCGTCACGACCCAGGGTGCGGCGGCGAGCAGCGGTGCGGCCGGTGTGAAGAGGTCGGCCGCCCAGGCGTCCCAGCCGTAGCCCCAGGGGCTGTCCTTGCAGCCGGCGATGTCGGCCGGGCAGGCGTTCTCGCGATAGTGGTAGTCGCCGATGTGCATCACCAGGTCGGGCTTCATCGCGGCGATGCTGGCGGCGATGGTCGCCAGCGGCCAGGCGTTCGTGTCGTTGCACGGCTGATACGCGTTGTCGGCCTTTTTCAGGCGGCAGCCGGTGTCGGCGAGGATCGCGATGCGCTGCGGCTGGGCTTTCGGCAGCGGTAGCCGCCGGCCGGCGACGTCGACCTCGCGCGTGCCGGCGGCGGGCCGGCTCTCGCAGGTCGTGACCGGAAAGGCGGACGGCTTCGAGTCGCTCGCGGCGCTTGCGGTCGTGCGCTGGGCGACGGTGCCGGCGGCGACCCGCAGGTCCATCGTGCCGAGCGCGCCGTCGATCGCGATCTTCGGGCAGGTCGGGGACGCCGTCACCGCCCGCACGATCGTCTGCCCGGCCGCGCCGATCTCGACCCAGGCGGCCTGCACGTCGGCATCGGCGGTGCGGGCGGCGGCCGTGTCGTCGCTGCCGCCGCAAGCGGCGAGCAGGCCGAGCAGGAGACAGGAGGCGGGCACCTTGGAAGCGGCTGAGGGCATGCGCAGGACCGAATCGTAAAGATCCGTGATGCTGCGATCGCTCGATGACGCGACCGTGACAGTCCCGAGCCGGCGCCTCTTCCCGGCGGGACCATCGGTCTTCGCGGCAGCGGCACGTCGCCCGCGGCCCGATCGGCTACGCTTCGTCTCCGACATCGCGCCTGCACTGTTCGCCGCTCGTCCCGAAAGCCACGACCCCGAGGATCGTCCCATGACCGACCGCATCGTCATCGTTTCGGCCGCCCGCACGCCCATCGGCGGCCTGCTGGGCGACTTCAGTTCGCTCGCCGCCCACCAGCTCGGCGCGATCGCGATCAAGGCCGCCGTCGAGCGCGCCGGCGTGCCCGGCGATGCGGTCGACGAGGCGCTGATGGGCAACTGCCTCATGGCCGGCCAGGGCCAGGCGCCGGCACGCCAGGCGGTGATCGGCGCCGGGCTGCCGGCGTCGGTCGGCGCGGTGACGCTCTCGAAGATGTGCGGCTCCGGCATGCGGGCGATGATGTTCGGCCACGACATGCTGCAAGGCGGCAGCGCCGAGGTGGTCGTTGCCGGCGGCATGGAGAGCATGACCAACGCCCCGCACCTGACGCCGATGCGAAAGGGCGTGAAGTACGGGATGGCCGCGCTCTACGACCACATGGCGCTCGATGGCCTGGAAGACGCCTACGAGAAGTTGCCGAACGGGGCAGGCAAGGCGATGGGCGTCTTCGCCGAGGAGTGCGTGGCGAAATATCAATTCGGCCGCGAGCAGATGGACGCCTTCGCGGTGGCGTCGACCGAGCGCAGCAAGCGCGCCAACGAGGACGGCAGCTTCGACTGGGAAATGGCCCCGGTCACGCTCGCCGGCAAGGTCGGCGAGACCGTGATCAGGTTCGACGAGCAGCCCTTCAAGGCCAAGCTCGACAAGATCCCCGGCCTGAAGCCCGCCTTCATCAAGAACGGCACCATCACGGCCGCCACCTCGTCGAGCATCTCCGACGGTGCCGCGGCGCTCGTCCTGATGCGCGAAAGCACCGCCGGGCGCCTCGGCGTGCGGCCGATCGCCCGCATCCTCGCGCACGCCGTGCACGCCCAGGCGCCGAGCTGGTTCACGACGGCGCCGGTCGGCGCGATCCGAAAGGTGCTGGAGAAGAGCGGCTGGTCGGCCGGCGAGGTCGATCTCTGGGAAGTCAACGAGGCTTTCGCCGCGGTGACGCTCGCCGCGATGCATGAATTTAAGCTCCCGCACGAGATCGTCAACGTCCACGGCGGCGCGGTCGCGCTCGGCCACCCGATCGGCGCGAGCGGCGCGCGCATCGTCGTGACGCTGCTCGGCGCGCTGCGCGCCCGCGGCAGGAAGCGCGGCGTCGCAGCGCTCTGCATCGGCGGCGGCGAGGCGACGGCGATCGCG
>CAZZWY010000540.1:0-3241 GCA_964657785.1 uncultured Acetobacteraceae bacterium | reverse complement strand
TCCCTTCTACGGCGAGCATTTGCAACGACGCCAGGCGGCCGAAGACACGGTTTTAGGTTCCGCATCGCGTGAAACACCACAGTAGTGCCGACGAGATGCCCTTGCGCCTGGTCGCGGCGGCGCTGGCGAGCGTTCTCTATCTTCTCGGCTGCCACTGGCTGATGACGAGTGCGCCGCCATCGCCCTGGAACGTCGTCGCACTCCTCACCCCGATGCTCGCGGCGCTCGCGTCCGCGGCCTGGCAGGCCGGCCAGCGCTGGCGCTTCGGCGTCGCCGTGGCCGCCATCGGCGTGCTCTGCGCGCTCGCGACGTTCGGCGTGCAGGTGCCGGCCAACGGGCTCTACCTCGCCCAGCACGTCGGCATCAACCTGGGGCTCGGCCTCTGGTTCGCCGGCACCTTGCGCCAGCCCGGCGACCGGGCGCTGATCACGCTGCTCGCCGCGCGGGTGCACGGCGTGCTCGCACCGGCGATGGTCGACTACACGCGGCGCCTGACACGCCTCTGGGTGGCGTTCTTCTTCGCCACGGCCGCGGCGTCGCTGCTCCTCTTCGCCAGCGTGGCCTTCGACCACTGGGCCGAATTCTCGAACCTGGTCTGCCCGGCGGCGATCGCGATGTTGTTCGTCGGCGAACGGCTGTTGCGCTACCGGCTGCACCCGGAGTTCGAACGCGCGAGCCTGGCCGACCAGATCCGCGCCTACACCCAGCACAGCGCCGTGCGGGCAGACCCGCGCAAATGAGCGCTCAGGCCCCGCCCGAGGACAGCGCGCTCCGACGCCTGCCGCTGATCGGCGGCGCCGCGCCGGAGGCGGTGATCGCCTGGCATCGCGGCCGGGCGATCTCCCGGCGCCAGTACCTCGCCGACGTGCACGCCCTCGCCGCGCGGCTGCCTGGCGCCGGGCCGATGCTCAACGCGACCGCCGACCGCTACCGCTTCGCCGTGGGCCTCGGCGCGGCGATGCTGCGCGGCCACGCCAACCTGATGCCGCCGAATCACACGCCGGACACGGTCGCCCGCCTGCACACGCTCTTTGCCGACGCCTACGCGCTGAGCGACGAGCCGACGCGGCAGGTCGCCCTGCCGATGGTCTGGGACGATCCGGCGCCCGCCCCGCTCGAGGCCGTCGAGCCCGCCCTGCCTGTCTTCCCCGCCGAGCTGCTGACCGCCCAGGTGCTCACCTCCGGCTCGACCGGCATGCCGATGCCCCACGCCAAGCGCTGGGGGCTCCTGGTGCGCAACACCTGGGCGGGGGCACGGCGGCTCGCCGAGTACCTGGGCCGGGAGAGCCTCAGCGGCGTGTCGCTGGTGGCGACGGTGCCGGCGCAGCACATGTACGGCTTCGAGTCGACCGTCCTCATCGCGATGCTCGAGGGCGCCGCTTTCGACACCGAGCGGCCGTTCTTTCCCGCCGACATCGCCCGCACGCTGGCCGCCGCGCCGCGCCCGCGGATGCTCGTCACGACGCCGTTTCACCTGAAGACGCTGCTCGACGCCGGCATCGAGTTGCCGCGCGTCGACCTGACGGTGAGTGCGACGGCGGCGCTGCCGCCGCAGCTCGCCGCGCGGGCCGAAGCCGCGCTCGGCGGCCCGCTGATGGAGATCTACGGCTGCACCGAAGCCGGCCAGGTCGCGACCCGCCGCCCGACCGTCGGGCCGGAGTGGCGCACGTACGACGGCCTCGCACTCACGGGCGACGCGGACCGGGCGGTCATCGCCGGCGGCCACGTGCCCGAGCCGACGGCCCTCGCCGACGTGCTCGAGGTGCTCGACGCGCACACCTTCCGCCTGCTCGGCCGTGCCAACGACCTCGTCAACATCGCGGGCAAGCGCAGCTCGCTGAGCCACCTGAACTACCACCTCAACAGCATCGAGGGTGTCCAGGACGGCGCGTTCTGGCTGCCGCCGGAAGACGCACGCGACGGCGGTGCCGCGGTCGTGCGGCTGACCGCCTTCGTCGTGGCCCCGAGCGTGCCGCACGACCGACTGCTGGCGGAACTGCGTCGGCGCGTCGACCCGGCGTTCCTGCCGCGCCCGATCGTCTCGGTCGACGCCCTGCCGCGCGAGGCGACCGGCAAGCTGCCGACCGCCGTGCTGGCGGCGTTCGCGGCGGCGCGGAGGGTTCCGGGCGACCCGGGAACCGCCGCATGACCGATTCGCTGCAGTGCCCGCTGCACATCGCGCCGGACCACCCCGCCTTCGCCGGCCACTTCCCCGGCCAGCCGCTGCTGCCGGGCGTGTCGCTGCTCGCCGAGGTGCTCGAGGCGGCGCTGCAGGCACCTGACTTCGTCGCGCTGATCGGCGCCGCGCCGCGCATCGCGAGCGCGAAGTTTCTCGCGCCGGTGCGGCCGGGCGACGACCTGCTCGTGGCCTTCTCGCGTCGCGGCGACCGGCTCTCGTTCGAAGTCCGGCGCGGCGGTCAGCTCGCGGCGAGCGGGCAGTTCGAGCCGACGCGGTGAACACCCGCTGGGCCGCGCAGCGCGAGCGCGGCCACCTCTGGGCGTTGCGCGCGATGGCGTGGGTCGCGATGCGCCTCGGGCGGCGCGTCTCGCGCGCCCTGCTGCCGCCGATCGCGCTCTACTTCCTGGTCGTGCACGGCAGCGCCCGGCGCGAATCGCGGCGCTATCTCGATCGGGCGCTCGGCCGGCGCGCCGGCTGGGCCGACGTCTACCGCCACCTTCACCATTTCTCGGCGACGGTGCTCGACCGCGTCTACTTCCTGCGCGAGCGCTTCGACGTCTTCGACATCCGCACGACCGACCTGCAGCTGATGGACGACCGACTCGCCCGCGGCGAGGGCGGCTTCCTGATGGGCGCCCACTTCGGCAGTTTCGAGGCGATGCGCGCCACCGGCAGCGGGCACGGCCAGCCGATCGCGATGGTGATGTACGAAGACAACGCCCGCCTGATCAACGCCACCCTGCGCGCCGTCGCGCCGGACGCGCGCCTCAACACCATCGCGCTCGGACGGATCGACGCGATGCTCGCGCTGCGGCACTGGCTCGACGGCGGCGGCGTCGCCGGCCTGCTCGCCGACCGGACGCTGAAGAACGCCTCGGGCCGCTCGCGAACGCTGCGCCTCCCGTTTCTCGGCGCGCCGGCGTCGTTTTCCGATGGCCCGTTCCGGCTCGCGGCCATGCTGCGGCGGCCGGTCGTCTTCATGGCCGGCCTGTACCATGGCGGACGCGACTACGAACTCCGCTTCGTGCCCCTGGCCGACTTCAGCGCGCGGCCGGCCGGCGG
>CAZZWY010000539.1:0-3244 GCA_964657785.1 uncultured Acetobacteraceae bacterium | reverse complement strand
CACGGCAACCTGGAGGCCACCGGCCTGTCGCTGCAACTCGCCGACCCGTCGGGCGGCCCGGCGGCGCGGCCGCTGAAGGTGCCGGTCGGCGGCGCCGCGGCCAACGCCGGCCTGGTGACGACCTTGCGGGCCGGCGCGGCGCACAGCCTGCTGCTCTCCGCCGGCGACCTGATCGGGGCGTCGCCGCTGGTCTCGACGCTGTTCCGCCACGAATCGACGATCGCGGTGATGAACGCGATCGGGCTCGAGCTCGACGCGGTCGGCAACCACGAGTTCGACGCCGGCTTCGCCGAGCTCGAGCGGATCGCCGCGGGCGGCTGCGCGCCGGCGCGGACCGGCGCGGTGGCGACCTCGTGTGCCTTCGGCGCCTACCCCGGCGCGCAATTCCCGCTGCTGGCCGCGAACGTGCTCGACCGCACGGGCCGCACCGTGCTCGCGCCGTACGTGATCAAGCGCTACGGCGGCATCCGCGTGGGCATCATCGGCGCGGTGACGAAGACGGCGCCGAGCATCGTCCTGCCGTCCGGCGTGGCCGGTCTCACCTTCATCGACGAGGCCGACGGCGTCAACCGCGCGGCCCGCGAGCTGCGCGCCAAGGGCGTGAACGCGATCGTCGCCGTCTTCCACGAAGGCGGCGAGCTCGGGACGCCGGGGCAGCGCGGCGACTGGAACGACACCGCCTGCCCCGATCGCCAGGGCCGCATCTTCGACATCGCCGAGCGCCTCGTGCCCGAGATCAGCGTGATCTTCTCGGCCCACACGCACCAGGGCTATCGCTGCCTCGTCGACGGCCGGACCATCATTTCGGGCACTTCCTACGGGCGCGGCATGTCGATCGTCGACGTGCAGCTCGACCGCCGTTCCGGCCGCATCCTGACGGCGCGCACCCGCAGCATCAACCTGCCAGTGCTGAACGACCAGACCGATCCCGCGCTGCGCGAGCGCCTCGCCGCGGCCACGCCCGAGCCGTATGCCGAGGTGCTGCGCACGACGCGGCCGAACCCGTCGATCGCGGCGATGGTCGCGCGCTACGCCGCGGCGGCGGCCCCGACGGCGCATCGGCCGGTGGGAACGGTGCTCGGCAACTTCCCGCGCGGCGGCGACGTCGACAGCGCCGCCGGCCGTCTCGTCGCCGATGCACAGCTCGCTGCCACGCGTGCTGCGGATCGAGGCGGCGCGCAGATCGCGCTCATGAACCCGGGCGGCATCCGCTCGAACCTCGAGTGCGCGGCCGCGCCGCCGTGCACGGTCGACTTCGGCCAGCTCTTCACGATGCAGCCGTTCGGCAACACGCTCGTCGTGATGACGCTGACCGGCGCGCAGTTGAAAGCGCTGCTGGAATCGCAGCAGAAATCAAACCAGGGCACGAACGGCACGACGATGCTGCAGCCGTCCGGGGGCCTCGCCTACACCTGGCAATCGGACGCTGCCCGCGGCGACAAGGTCCGCGATCTGCGCCTGAACGGCGAGCCGGTCGCCGCCGATCGCACCGTTCGCGTCACCGTCAACAGCTACCTGGCCGAAGGCGGCGACGGCTTCGACATCCTGAAGCAGGGCACCGACCGCGTCGGGGGCGGGCAGGACATCGACGCGATGCTCGAATACCTGCAGCCGCCCGCCGAACGGGCGCCGGTGCCGCAGCCGCGGATCACCTGGCGGCCGTGACCGCCGCAGCTCGGCGCCGCGCACCCGATGACCGCGGCGGAATCGGACAGCAACGAGACGAAACCGACGCAAGACCCTCCGTGGGCAGGACGACTCGACGTGACGAGGCGACTCCGTCGATGACCTGAAAACAGGGTCAGGCGGGAGCGAACAGAAAATTCTTCAACGGGCCGTCGATTCGCCGGCCGGACCTTCGTCAGGCCTTGTGCGAACCGCCGACGTCGCCGAAGGCGAGCTGCGCGACCTCGGCGTCGAGCACGCGGGCGCCTTCTCGTCGGGCACGCTCGACCTCGACCTCGTTCGGCGCGGCGGCCAGCAGCGCCAGGCACCGCTCGTGCGCGCGCATCTCGCTCGGCCAGCGTTCGGCGCCGCGGCGTGCGTGGACGGCGTTGGCGTAGCCGACAAGCAGGGCGGCGCCGACGAAGCGGCCCCGAAGGGCGCAGAGAAGCGCGAGGTAATCCGCGCAATCGCCGTGCAGGTTGAAATGGCGGGCGGTTTCCCAGGCGGCCCGGCCGATGATCTCGGCTTCGTCGATCCGGCTCAGGCCGACCAGCGCGCCCAGCAAGTTGTTCCGCACGAGCGCCAAGGCTCTTTGATTGCGCGAGTCACCGAGCTCTCCGAGCAGGGCCCAGGCGTTCGTCGCGGACGAGGCGTAGTCGCCCGTTGCAAGTCCGATCGCGATCAGATTGCTTCGCGTCGCCATCCCGTCGAATCCCGCGAGCTGCGCGAGGCGCATGCACCGACGTACCGGTTCGATGGCGTCTTGCGGCGGCCCCTTGACGAAGTGGTACGCACTGCGCGCGTCCGCACCCAGCCTGAGCCGAGCAGCGGGCCACGAGGCATCCTCGAGCGCGTCGACGTGTTCGAGCGCGTTGGCAGCCGCCTGAAGCTCTTTGCGTTCCGAATGAACGAGCGCCAGACATCCGTGGATTCGATAGGCAGCGAAGCGGTCGTTGCAGGCCTCCGCGAGCGACAACGCAGCGTGCGCCGCGGTCAGACTTCGCGGCAGCTGCCGCGTTCTCCAGAAGTGCATCAGCTGGATGCGCGTCTCCAGTTGTTCAGGCTTCGCCGCCTGGGAGGTCAGCCACTGCTCGACCGATTCGGCGACCCTCGTCTGCTCGTCGGAGGTCGAGATCCGCAGCGACGGTGTCAGCATCACCGGCGCCATTGCCAGCACCAGATCGAATGCCTGTCGACGAAGTGCCCAGGCAACGGCGATCCACGCGTTCTCGCCCTCGCGCTGGACTTCACCTTGCCAGTCCCTGAAGCCGATCCGACCGCTGTGGTAGACGGTCCAGAACCGGGCCAGGCGCGCCGCCATCGCCTTCGCATGGCGCTCCTCCAGCATCGCGGTCTCGCCCGCTGCGGCGAGCAACTCGGCCGCGTAGGCGCGCGGCGTGTCGAGCAGGCGGTAACGCGGTTCGTTCCGGTCGGCGTCGTCGACGAGGGCCACGACGAGCGACTTGTCGACCAGGCCCGCGAGCGCGTCGACCGCGGCCCATCGATCGACCGACGCGGCACCGCCGGCGGAATCGCTGTCGTCGACGATCGCCTGCACCAGCTCGAGCGACGCGCTGCC
>CAZZWY010000538.1:0-3249 GCA_964657785.1 uncultured Acetobacteraceae bacterium | reverse complement strand
GTGCCGATGCGACACGCCGTCGCGCTCGACCGTGTTGATGCCGCTGGCGGCGACGTCGAGCAGCGCATCGACGAGCGCATCGGGCAGCAGATTCACCTCGTCGACGTAGAGCACGCCGCCGTGCGCCCGCGCCACCAGGCCGGGGGCGAGCCGCACCTGCCCGTCGCGCAGCACGTCTTCCAGGTTCAGCGTGCCGACCAGCTGCTCCAGGCTCGCGGCCAGCGGCAGCGTCACGAAGGGCGCGTCGGGCAGGAAGCCGGCGAGGGCACGCGCGGCCGTCGACTTCGCCGTGCCGCGCGGGCCGCTGATCAGCACGCCGCCGATGCCGGGGTCGATCGCCGCCAGCAGCAGCGCCCGTTGCAGCATCGGCTGGCCGACCAGCGCGGTGAAGGGGAAGGCGGGCCGGTTCGCGGCTTCCGGGACGGCTGTCGTGGCACTCATGGCAGGGGTCCTTCGCCAGACGTTTCGAGCCGGTGTTCCAGCGCGAGCAGGTGTCGTTCGATGCGCTCGCGCTGGTCGCCGGGCTCGGCCCAGAGGCCCCGGTTCATCGCTTCGAGCAGGCGTTCGCCGATGCCGCGCAGGGCCAGCGGGTTGTGGCGCTGGAGGAAGTCGCGGGTGTCGTCGTCGTGCAGGTAGGCCTCGGCCACCAGCGCGTATTGATGGTCGCCGACCACGCCGGTGGTGGCGTCGAAGGCGAACAGGAAGTCGACCGTCGCGGCGATCTCGAACGCGCCCTTGTAGCCGTGGCGCTTGATGCCCTCCAGCCATTTGGGGTTGACGGCACGCGAGCGCACGACCCGCGCGACCTCTTCGCCGAGCGAGCGGATGCGCGGCGCGCCGGGCACGCTGAAGTCGCCGTGGTAGAGCGCCGCCGGCGTGCCCGACAGATGCTGCACCGCGGCCGCCATGCCGCCCTGGAACTGCCAGTAGTCGTCCGAGTCGAGGATGTCGTGCTCGCGGTTGTCCTGGTTCTGCAGCACTGCATCGAGGCCGGTCAAGCGCTGCTCGAAGGCGCTGCGCGCGGCCGCGCCGTGGCCGCCCTGGCCGTAGGCGAACGAACCGGCGCGCAGATAGGCCGACGCGAGATCGGCGCCGTCCTGCCAGCGGCCGCTGTCCAGCACGTCCTGCAGGCCGGCGCCGTAGCCGCCGGGGCGCGGGCCGAAGACGCGCCAGGTGGCCTGGCGGTCCGCCTGGGCCGCCTCGACGCCGGCCGTGCACGCCGCGGCGGCTTCGCGCCGCACCCGGGCGCGCACTGGGTTGACCTCGTCGTCCTCGTCGGCCTCGTCGATCGCGGCGACGGCGCGCACCGCGGTGTCGAAGAGGTCGATGACGTTCGGGAAGGCATCGCGGAAGAAGCCGGAGATGCGCAGCGTCACGTCGACCCGGGGTCGGTGGCGGATGGCCATCGGCAGCACCTCGATGTCGACGACACGGCTGCTGCCCTCGGCCCACTTCGGCCGCACGCCGAGCAGCGCGAACGCCTGGCCGATGTCCTCGCCGCCGGTGCGCATCGTGCTGGTGCCCCAGACCGAGAGGCCGATCGCGGTCGGGAAGGCGCCATGGTCCTGCAGGTGCCGCTCGATCACCTGCTCGGCCGCCTTGGCGCCCATGTCGAAGGCGGTGGGGGTGGGCACGGCGCGGGTGTCGACCGAGTAGAAGTTGCGCCCGGTGGGCAGCACGTCGGGACGGCCGCGGGATGGCGCGCCGCTCGGGCCGGGCGGCACGAAGCGGCCCGCGAGGCCGCGCAGCAGCTGCTCGATTTCGTTCGGGCCGCAGGCGTCGAGGCGCGGCGCCAGGGTGCCCTGGACGCGTTGCAGCACGGCGGCGGTGCGCGGCCAGGCGACGGACAGGTCGGGGGGCTGTGCCACCATCCGCGCCGCCAGCGTCTCCAGCCGCTCGCGGGTGTGGCCGGCATGGCGCCAGACGTCGTCGCTGACCTGCTGAAGAACGTCGGGCCGCGGCCCGCACCACGGCTCGGCCCAGTCGGGGCTGAGCGGGTCGAAGCCGTGCAGGCCGAGGTCTTCGGCGAGCGCCGCGTGCAGGCTGCCTCGCGCCGCTTCCTTGCCGCCCGGAAACCGGGCCAGTGCGACCAGCGTGTCGATGCGCTGCCGCCCCGTCGGCGAGCGGCCGAGGGTGTGCAGGCCATCGCGAATCTGCGACTCCTTCAACTCGCAGAGATAGGCATCCAGGCGCTTGAGCAAGGCGTCGCGCGCCGCGTCGTCGGCCGGCCGCACGAACCCCAGCTCCTCGTGCAGCTTCTCCTGCAGCACCCGCGCCAGGATGTCGGCGCGCAGCAGCTTCGCGCGCCGCGGGTCGAGCGAGAGCGCTTCGTAGTATTCGTCCATCTGCCGCTCGAGCTTCTGCAGCGGGCCGTAGGTCTCGGCGCGCGTCAGGGCCGGCGTCATGTGGTCGATGATGACCGCCTGCGAGCGCCGCTTGGCCTGGCTGCCTTCGCCGGGGTCGTTGACGATGAAGGGATAGAGGTGCGGCAGCGGCCCGAGGATGCCGTCGGGCCAGCAGGCGGCGCCGAGCGCGACGCTTTTGCCCGGCAGCCATTCGAGGTTGCCGTGCTTGCCGACGTGCACCGCCGCATCGATGGCGAATGCCTGGCGCAGCCAGAAATAGAAGGCGAGGTAGTGGTGCGGCGGCACCAGGTCGGCGTCGTGATAGGTCGCGACGACATCGAGGTCGCGGCCCCGCGACGGTTGAACGCCGACGAACAGGTTGCCGAAGCGCCGGCCCGAGATCATGAAGCGGCCGCTGCGCAGCATCGGGTCGCGCTCGGGCGCGCCCCACAAGGCGTTGACCGCGGCCTGGTTCTCGGCCGGCAGCCGCTCGAATTCCCGCAGGTAATCGGCCATCGACAGGCTCTGCCGGGCCGGTCGCGCGCCGTTGGCCTCGAGGTCGTTGGTGACGCCGCGGATCAGGTCGGCGATGAGGGCATCGCCGCTGTCGGGCAGCTCGCCGGTCGCGTAGCCGGCGTCGCGCAGCGCCTGCAGGATGACGAGGGTGGAGGCCGGCGTGTCCAGGCCGACGCCGCCCGCCAGCCGCGCGTCCTGGTTCGGGTAGTTGGCGAGGATCAGCGCGACGCGCTTGGTCGCGTTCGGCTTGCGGCGCAACGCGCACCAGCGGCGCGCCAGCTCGGCCACGAAGGCGATGCGCTCCGGCTCGGGCTGGTAGTGCACCAGGTCGACTTCGGTGCGCTCGCAGCGGCGCGCCAGGCCCTTGAAGCTGATGGCGCGGCCGATG
>CAZZWY010000537.1:0-3252 GCA_964657785.1 uncultured Acetobacteraceae bacterium | reverse complement strand
CCGCGGCGGTGGCGGTCGACACGACGGTCGCAGCCGGTGCCGAGCCTGCCGTGGCGGCGGCGGTCGCGGAGGCGTCTGCCGACGAAGAAGTCGTGCTGCCGAGCTACCGAACCGTCGTGCCGCCGGCCGTCGATCTGCACTTCCAGGTCCGACGCGGGCTCGCCACCGGCACCGCCGAGCTGCAATGGCGCGTCGATGCGGCGGGCACGGGCTACGGGCTCACGCTGCAGACCCGCATCGACGGCGCGGTCGCCCTGGCTCAATCGAGCGAAGGCGGCTTCGACGCGGCGGGCCTCGCGCCGCTGCGCTTCGTCGACCGTCGATCCTCCCGCGCCGCCGCGGCCGCCAACTTTCAGCGCGACGCGGGCCGGATCACCTTTTCGCGCAAGGCTGCCGCGGTGCTGCTCCGCCCCGGCTCGCAGGACCGGCTGAGCTGGCTGCTGCAACTGCCGGCGATCGTCGGCGCCGAGACCGCGCTGCGCGAGCCGGGCGCCGAGGTACGGATGAATGTCGCGAGCGCGGGCGGCGACGTCGCGGTCTGGGTGTTTCGCTGCCAGGGCCGCGAGTCGTTGCCGACCGATGCCGGCGCCCTCGACACGCTGCGCTACGTGCGCGAACCGCGCGGGCCGTACGACACACGGGCCGAGGTCTGGCTCGACCCGCGCCACCACCATCTGCCGGTGCAGGTCGAGTGGAAATCGGGGTCGGCCGACGACGGTTTCGCACTGCGCCTGCTCGAAACGCCCACCGGGCCCTGAGCCCGTCGGACGGCACGCGCTCGAGGCCGCCGGGCTTGAAACCCGCGCCGGTGGACTCACCTGTGCACCCAGGAGAGGCTACTCATGCAAATGCTCTACAACTCGGACAGCTTCGCGGTGGTGCAGTTCGACGTCGCGGCGCCGTTCGGGGCGCAGGCCAGCGACGGCGGTGTTGCGCCGGCCGCGAACCGCGGCGGCTACGAGATCGTCGACAAGTTCCTCCGCAAGGAGATCTTTCTCGAAGGCGCGATGGCGCAGAGCTTCCGTGAAGGCGTGGACGCGCTGATCCAGACGCAGCCGACCGAGGAAGAAATCGATGCCTACCTCGAGCGGTTCGCCTCGCTGATGCAGCAACCCGTGATCCTGCACTGACGCCCGGCGGGGCCGTCGACGACGGCTCGTTTGCGTTATGGTCCGTCTCGGGCCGACGCTCGCGCCGGCCTGCCGCCTGGTGCACACTGCGCCGATCGGCCGCCGATCACGTCAGGAGGTGTCATGGCCAGGACTCACAGCGACGCCAGGATGCTGCTCTCGCCGGGCCTGAAGGAGGCACCGGTACTCGACCGCATGTGCTCGCAGTTCGTCCTGACGCTGACGATGCGCAACGCCGCGCGCTTCAACCTGCGGCGCGACTGGAACGGGCTGCTCTCGCTCACGGGCAAGCACCTCGTCTGGCCCGGCACGGTGCTGGCGCGTCTGCGCGCCTTTCTCAACACCCGCTGCAAGGCCAACGAGCACTGGCGCGGGCACGAGACTCTCTCGGACGAAGCCTTTATGGCGCGCCACGGCGGCTGGCGCGGGCCCTACGAGGAAGGCACGCTGTTCTTCTACATCGACGAATACATCAAGGACGCCCCGAAGGACCTGCTCGCCGTCCTCGGCGCGACGGCCGACTGGCTGCAGAAGAGTCTGAAACGCGAGTCGACGCTGGTCGAGAAGAACATCGATTCGCTGGCCGGCCTGCTCCAGCTGAACCCCGCCGAGCGCGCGCTGCTGCTCTACGGCACGCTCGCCCGCTACCAGCGTGATCTGCGCGGCCTGCTGGTCGAATTCAAGGTGTCGAACGCGCAGGAGGCGTACGCGGCGATCGCCTCGGTGGCGGGGGTGAGCGCGACCGACGTGGCCGAAGCGCTGCGTGCCGGGTCCCGGCTCGAGCGTATCGGGATGGTCGAGAACCTGATTTCCGAACACAACATCACCGACCTGGCCGACCTGATGAAGGTCAGCGAGCAACTGCCGCCGGTGCTGATGCGCAAGTACGAGGGGCCGTCCGACCTGATGGCCGTCTTCACCCGGCCGGCGCAGCGCAGCGAGCTCGGCCCGGCGGATTTCGACTTCGTCGGCGTCGACCAGAAGATGATGACGGCGCTGCTCGCCAACGCCGTGGCGCGCAAGGAGCCGGGGGTCAACGTGCTGCTGTACGGACCGCCCGGCACCGGCAAGACCGAGCTCGCGAAAGTCGCGGCCCAGGCGGCCGGGCTCGAGCTCTACGAAGTCGAGTATGCCGACCGCGACGGCAATTCGCTGAGTGGACGTGACCGGTATCGGTCGCTCCAGATCAGCCAGGTGTTCCTGAAGGGCGGCAGCAAGGTCGCGCTGTTGTTCGACGAAGTGGAAGACGTCTTCCCGCCGATCTCGAACGACGCGTCGCAGCTCATCGCCCGGATGGACGCCGGCGACGGCGGCATGAACGGCAGCGTGAGCGGCAAGGCCTGGGTCAACCAGATCCTCGAGACCAACCCGGTGCCGGTGATCTGGGTCACGAACCGCATCGAACAGATCGACCCGGCGTTCCGGCGCCGCTTTCAGTACCACCTGGAGCTGAAGAGCCCGCCGCCCGGGGCGCGCGAATCGCTGGTCGCCCGGGCGCTCGCCGGCGTGCCGGTGGGCGACGGCTTCGCCGCCAAACTCAGCGGCCGCAAGGGCCTGACGCCGGCGCAGATCCGCACCGCGGTGAAGTTCGCGAAGCTGGCGGGCGAGGGCGACGGCGCGCCGGCACTCGAGTCGCTGATCGAACGCCAGCTCGGCAACGCCGACAAGGCGCTCGGAAACCTCGGCGGCGAGCGCGCGGCGCGGCCGGTCGTGACCCGCTACGAGCTCGATTTCGTCCGCACCGAGTCTCGCTTCGAGCTCCCGAAGATCGTCGAGGCGCTGCGCCGCCGGGCTTGTGGCACGCTGTGCTTTCACGGGCCGCCCGGCACCGGCAAGACCGCGCTGGCCGAGCACATCGCGCAGGCGCTCGGCCAGCCGTTGATGGTGCGACAGGCGAGCGACCTGATGAGCAAGTACGTCGGCGACACCGAGGCCAACATGGCGAAGATGTTCGCCGACGCCGAGGCCGAGCAGGCGGTGCTGCTGCTCGACGAGGCCGACAGCTTCCTGCGCAGCCGGCGCCTGGCCGAGCGCCACTACGAAGTCAGCGAAGTCAACGAGATGCTGCAGGGCATGGAGCGCTACGCCGGCATCTTCGTCTGCACGACGAATCTCTTCGACG
>CAZZWY010000536.1:0-3263 GCA_964657785.1 uncultured Acetobacteraceae bacterium | reverse complement strand
GGCGAGGCCAACCTGCTCGTGCTGCCGAACATCGATGCCGCCAACATCAGCTACAACCTGCTGAAGACCACCGCCGGCGGCGGCATCGCGATCGGGCCGGTCCTGCTCGGCGCGGCGTTGCCGGTGCACATCCTGACGCCGTCGGCCACGGTGCGCCGCGTGATCAACATGACGGCGCTCACCGTCGCGGACGCGAACGCCGCGCGCTGAGCCGCGCTGCACCGAAACGCGGCGGGCGGTGCGCCTGCCACGTCGGGCCACCCCGCAGATCGCGACGGACGCGGTTCGGAGGATGCCTCGAGGCCGCTTTCCCCTGCTTCAAATTGGGGCACGGGCTTGAGATTTTCGAGGTGATTCGGTACCATGACACCTTTTGCGAATTCAGGGATTTCCCGTGGTTTTCTCCGGTCGGCCACCATGGTCGCGAGCCCTGCGCAGAACAGGGCGTGTGCTGACATTGGCTGGAGTGATCCTCGTGAGTCTGGCGCCTTGGGGTGCTGCCCAGGCACGTCGCGCACCGGCTGCGACGACGGTCGACGGTAGCGTCGGCCTGGCACGGTTGCCGCCCCAAGCGCAGGCGACCTACCGCCTGATCCTCGCCGGTGGCCCTTTCGCCAGCCGCAAGGACGGCAGCGTTTTCGGCAATTTCGAGCGGTCCCTGCCTCCGGAGCCGCGCGGTTTCTATCGCGAGTACACCGTTGTCACCCCCGGCGCCCGCAACCGGGGCGCGCGCCGCATCGTTTGCGGCGGCGAACCACCGACGACCCCTTCGGCCTGCTACTACACCGCCGATCACTACGCGAGCTTCCGGCGAATTGCACCGTGAACTCGCCACGGTTTCCGGTCCCAACGCTGTTTTCTGAAATCGAGAGGAGGAACGCGACCATGCTCTTGCAGTCAGTCCGTCCAAATATTGTTCAGTCGATCCGCGCGTTTCGCGTGGAGGATCTGATGGGTGCCGCGCAAAGCGCCGATCAGCATTTCCTCTACGCGAACCTCACCGCGGCCCAGTCCAAGCAGGAGGTGCTGGAGGCGATCGCGCAGGCCTTCATGTTTCCTGCTCACTTCGGCAAGAACCTGGATGCCCTCTACGACTGCATGACCGATCTGGTGCACAAGGCCGGATCGCAGCCGGGCTTCGTCGTGGTGCTCGAGCAGCTGCCGGACAACCCCCGCTTCGACCGGGAGGCGCGCGAACAGCTCCTCGATGTATTCCGGGAGGCGGCCGACTTCTGGGCCGAACGGAAGGTTCCCTTCAGGTGCTTCTATTCTTTTCAGTAGCCCGCTCCCAAGAACTCGGGTCATGGGAGCGGGCGACAGAGGTGGCCCCCAGCGTTTCTTCAGACAACAAGCCGGCCAAGCCGGTGTCCAAAAGCGCCGCGAACGCGAGCTTCGGCACCAACATGCCGAAGATGAGCAGCGCCTTCGATACCGCGATGTGGCTGAACGCCGCCTAGCGGCAACCGAGCGACCGGCTCGCTTCAGAACCGGTAGCTCGTGAAAAGGCCGAAGCTGGTCTGTGATTTCTTCTCGGTGATCGGGCTGTCGCCCGCATCGCCGCGCAGGCTCGAGAACGTCGCCCGGGCGCCGAGACCCCATCTCGGCGTCAGCTGGTAGTTCGCGCCGACGCCGAACCGCAGCGAATTCACGCCCGACGAGGCGTCGTGCTGCGCCAGGCCGCTGGACGCACTCTGCGCGGCGGTGACGCCGAAGAAGGTCTGCGTGTACTTGCGGTCGGCCCAGGTGATGCCCGGGCCGGCACTGAGCATCAATTGCGGCAGGAGGCGGTAGCGGGCGTCGAGGTCGAGGTTGACGCGTGTCCCCTCGCCCTTTCCGCCGATGTCGGTGATGAGGTTGCCGCGTGCGAAGACAAATCCGGCGTCGTAGCTCGCGAAGACCGAACCCGACACGGTGCCGTCGATGTCGCCCAGACCGGTCAGGCGCGACGAGTCCGATTCCTTCCGCGGCTTTTGCAAGTCGGCGCCGAGGCCGAGGCCGGCGCGCCACGGCCCGTCCTGCAGGAGCGTCACGCCAAGGCCCAGCGGAACGCCGGCATCGGGCAGGCCGCCGATGAAGAAGCGTCCGTAGTTGGCGCTGAAGAGGGGCAGCGCGTCGGTCTTGCGTTCGCTGCTGCCCGGATATTTCGGATGGGTGACCACGCCGAGCCCGACGCTGAATTTCCAGGCGTCCGGGCCGGCGTCCGGGCTGGCCTCGGGGTCGACGGGCGGCTGGGCGGCGGCGCCCCGGCAGGCGATCAGGCAGGCCAGGCCGGCGGTGACGGCGGCGGCGCCGCTGCGGGTGAGGAAGGTCGGGAGCGACATCGGGCTTTCTCGTTTCAAGGGACAAGGGAAGGAACAACACTGGGACGGGTGACCACCCCGCGCCCGGCCAGCCGGCGCAGCCAGACGACCGCATCGTCGACATAGGTGAAGACCACCGGGATGACGATCAGGCTCAGCACCGTGGAGGTGATCAGGCCGCCGATGACGACGACCGCCATCGGCTGGCGAAAGCTCGGCTCGGCGCCGAAACCGAGGGCGTTCGGCAGCATGCCGGCGGCCATTGCGATCGTCGTCATCACGATCGGCCGGGCCCGCTTGTGGCAAGCATCGAGCAGGGCATCGAAGCGCGAGAGGCCGTCGCGGCGGCGCGCGACGATGGCGTACTCGACCAGCAGGATCGAGTTCTTGGTGACGATGCCCATCAGCATCAGCAGGCCGATCACCGACGGCATCGAGAAGCTCATGCCGCTGACCCAGAGCGCAAAAAGGGCCCCGCCGAGCGACAGCGGCAGCGCGCACAGGATCGTCGCCGGCTGCAGGAAGTCGTGGAAGAGCAGCACCAGCACGGCGTAGACGCAGAAGATGCCGACCGCCATCGCGGTGCCGAAGCTGCTGAAAAGCTCGCCCTGGCGCTGCAGTTCGCCCTGGTCGACGCTGTGCACGCCGGCCGGCAGCTGGCGCAGCGCCGGCAGCTGCCGGGCTTCGCGGTCGACCTCGCCGAGCGTGCGGCCGTTCAGCTCGACCGACAGCGTGATCTGGCGCTCGCGGTCGAGCCGGTCGATCTGCGCCGGGCTGCTGCCCATCGTCAGGTTGCCGAGCGAGGCCAGGGCGACGCCGCCACCGCTCGCCGCGTTGACCCGAAGCTGGCCGATCGCATCCAGGCTCTGACGCTGCGACGGATCGACCCGCACCCGCAGCGGCACCTGGCGCTCCGGCAGGTTGAGCTTGGGCAGGCCGGTCGAATAGTCGCCGTAGGTCGCG
>CAZZWY010000535.1:0-3290 GCA_964657785.1 uncultured Acetobacteraceae bacterium | reverse complement strand
CACGCTGGACGCGAAGCTGCCGTTGAACGCGTAGCTCGCGACCGGCGTCGGCGCCGCCTGAGCCGTCGTGCAAGCGGCCCAAGCCAGGATGGCGACGGCCGAGAGACCCCGACGGGCGCTTCGGCGTGACTTGCCGGCCGTGGCAGGGAGTGCGAGGCGCAACGTAGAGGAAGGCGGAGACTTGAACATGTGAGGCCCCTTGCTCGTCGAAGGCGGCCGACCGGTTCGGCCCGCCCGCCCCGAGTTCCCACCTGACGCCGCCAGTTTCCCGGTGCCTCCGCAGGGCGAACAGCGGGATAACCCGGGCTCGCGCGGCCGAGCCGACGACTTCCCCCGATTCAGGGGGGTGGGGTGGACCGCCCTGAGGTCGGGAGACCCGACCAGCGTCGACAGCCGAGCCCGGCTCTGGCGCAGCCCCAACGCCGCCGCACCAGGGTCCGTCGGGTGAACCGTGCGCGGCTCAGCCTTTGCCCTGCGCCGCGACCGCGGCCGCTGCCTTGGCGGCCGCTTCGGGGTCGCCGAGGTAATAGCTCCGGAGGGGTTTGAGGCCGGCATCGAGCTCGTAGACCAGCGGGATGCCGTTCGGAATGTTCAGGCCGACGATGTCGGCGTCCGAGACGCCATCGAGGTACTTCACGAGCGCCCGGATGCTGTTGCCGTGCGCGGCGATCAGGACGCGCCGCCCCGCCGAGATCGCGGGGGCGAGCGTCTCGTTCCACAGCGGCAGCACGCGTGCGACGGTGTCCTTGAGACATTCCGTCAGGGGCACGGCGCCGGCCGCGAGCGCCGCGTAGCGCCGGTCGTCGCGCTCGCTGCGCGGGTCGGACGCCTCGAGCGGCGGCGGCGGCGTGTCGTAGCTGCGACGCCAGACCAGCACCTGCTCGTCCCCGTACTGCTTGGCCGTCTCGGCCTTGTCGAGCCCCTGCAGGGCGCCGTAGTGGCGTTCGTTGAGGCGCCAGTCGTTGACGACGGGCAGCCAGGTGCGATCCATCTGGTCGAGCGCATGCCAGAGCGTCCAGACCGCCCGCTTCAGCACCGAGGTGTAGGCGACATCGAAATCGTAGCCGCCCTCCCGGAGCAGCGTTCCCGCCTGGCGCGCCTGCTGCACGCCGAGCGGCGTCAGCTCGACGTCGGTCCAGCCGGTGAACCGGTTCTCGAGGTTCCAGGTGGATTCGCCGTGGCGGATGAGGACGAGTTTGTGCATGGGGCGGCAACCAGGAGGGGGAACGTCGGGCGACCCGCCAAATTCTATAATCGCCGACTCTCGCAACCCTGGCCCGCCCGTGAAGTTCCTTCTCGACACCTGGTACCTGATCCTCGCCGCCGGCGTCTCCGGCGGCATGCTGCTCTGGCCGCTCATCAACCGGGGCGCAGGCGGCAGCAAGGTGTCGCCGACCGAAGCGGTGCAGCTCATCAACCGCGAGCGCGCGGTGTTGATCGACGTCAGCGAGCCGGCCGAGTTCGCCGCGGGGCATGCCGTCGGCTCCAAGAGCGTGCCGATCGGAACGCTCGAGAAGGCCACCAACCTGCCGAAGAACAAGGCCTTGCCCCTCGTCGTCGTGTGCCCGACCGGTGCCCGCGCCGGGCGTGCGGTGGCGACGCTGCGGACGTTGGGGTTCGAGAACGTCCGGTCGCTCGGCGGGGGCCTGGCCTCCTGGCGCGCCGCCAACCTTCCGATCGAGAAGACGGCTTGAGTCCACATTCGCACCACCGAGGAGCCCCGAGCCCATGCAAGCCGTGAAGATGTACCTGACGCCGTGGTGCCCCTACTGCCAGCAAGCGAAGGCCTTGCTGAAGCGCCGTGGCGTCGAAGCGATCGACGAGATCAGGACCGATCTGGACCCCGCCGAGCGCCAGGCGATGATCGATGTCACCGGCCGGCGTACCGTGCCGCAGATCTTCATCGGTGACACCTACGTCGGCGGCTGCGACGACCTTCACGCGCTCGATGCGCGCGGCGGCCTGGTGCCGCTGCTCGCTGGCGCAAGCACCGCCGGCTGAAGAGCGGCCGCCAGGGGTCGCACGGCCAGCGCCGGCCCCTCGGCGATAATTGCCCGCTCCGCGAGCGGTGGTTGCCGCCCGCGCCTTCCCTCCGATTTCACCGAGAGTCTCATGGCCGACGACACCCAGAATCCCGTGTTCCAGATCCAGCGCATCTATCTGAAGGATTTGTCGCTCGAACAGCCGAATTCGCCGCAGATCCTGCTCGAGCAGGGCCAGCCGCAGGTCGACATCAACCTCGCCCTCGGCGCCGCCCCGATCGCCGACGCCGTCTATGAAATCACGGTCACCGCGACCGTGACGACCAAGGTCAACGACAAGGTGCTCTTCCTCGTCGAAGCCAAACAGGGCGGCATCTTCGAGATCCGCAACATCCCGGAAGAGCAGTTGCAGCCGATCCTCGGCATCGCCTGCCCGGGCATCGTCTATCCGTATCTGCGCGCGATCGTCTCGGACGTCTGCACCCGCGCCGGCTTCCCGCCGGTCATTCTTTCCGAGGTGAATTTCCAGGCCATGTTCGAGGCCCAGCAGGCGCAACAGGCGGCGGTGTCGAACGGCGCGGCCGCGCCGACGCTCAACTAGCGCCCGCCTGACGAGCCGGCCTTCCAGAGCGCCAGGCTGCCAGCATGCGTCTCAGCATCCTCGGCGCGGGCGCGTGGGGCACGGCGCTCGCGGTGAGCGTCGGCCGCCGGCACCCGACACTGCTCTGGACGCGCGACCCGGCCCACGCTGCCGAACTCGACCGCGACCGCTCGAACCGGCGCTATCTGCCCGGCGTCGCGCTGCCGGCCGCCTTGCAGACGACCGGCGACTTCGACGCCGCGGTCGCGCATGCCGCGGACGGGCTCGTTCTCATCGCGACGCCGATGTCCGGTCTGGCACCGACCTTGTCGCGCCTCTCCAGGTCGACCGCCCGGATCCTGTGGCTCTGCAAGGGATTCGAGCACGGCACGGCGGCGCTCGGCCATGAAGTCGCTGCCGCGATCTTCCGGAGCACGGAGGGCCCGAGCACGCCGGAGGGCGTCCGGGTCGGCGTCCTGTCGGGGCCGAGCTTCGCGATCGAGGTGGCGCGCGGGCAGCCGACGGCGCTCGTCGTCGCCAGCCACGATGCCGCGCTCCGCGCCGACGCGGTGGCCGCGCTCCACGGCGACGGCCTGCGCATCTACACCTCCGACGACCCGGTCGGCGTGGAGGTCGGCGGCGCGGTCAAGAACGTCTTCGCGATCGCGAGCGGCATCGCCGACGGCATGCCCGGGCCGGTCGGCGGGGGCATGCCCGGGCCGATGGGC
>CAZZWY010000534.1:0-3293 GCA_964657785.1 uncultured Acetobacteraceae bacterium | reverse complement strand
CTGGCGTCGTTGCAAATGCTCGCCGTAGAAGCGACGACGGCTGCGCTTTGCGCCTCGCCAGACGACCGAATCCATCGGATTTATCAAGTTCCGCACAGCATGAAACACCACACTGGGCGGCACGGGCGGCGGGCGCGCTCGCACGGCTTTGAAGCGCTGCGCGTTGACCGGCTTGAGCGCGTCGTCGACCGCTTCCTCCTCGAACGCCTGGACCGCGAACTCGTCGTAGGCGGTGACGAAGACGACGCGCGTCGTCTCGACGATGCCGCCGCGGCGTCGAGACCGGAGAGCTCGGGCATGCCGATGTCGAGGAAGGCGACGTCGGGCCGTTCGAGCGCGATCCGCGGCGCCGAGGGGCGAGTGACTTGTCCATGGCGCCAGTGTCGGGAGCGACCCGCGCGGCGAACAGGCCCGGGCGACGCTTCGACCGCCGGCGCGGCGAACCGACAGGGCGGCCGACGGGCGGCGACCGGTCCCTACAATCGCCGCAACTTCGGCCACCCCCACCATCAATGCAAGTCAACGCATCCAGTTTCAAGGCCTACGACATCCGCGGCGTTGTCGGCAAGGGCATCGACGAGGCGTTCGCCGAGCACCTCGGGCGCGCGTTCGGCACCGAGGCGCTGAAGGCCGGCGACCGGGCGGTCGCGGTCGGGCGCGACGGGCGGCTCTCGGGGCCGGGGCTGGTGCGGGCGCTGATCAAGGGACTGGCCTCGACCGGGCTCGATGTGGTCGACCTCGGCGCCGTGACCACGCCGATGCTCTACTACGTCGCCGCGACGCGCGCCCGCCGCGGCTGCCGCAGCGGCATCATGGTGACCGGCAGCCACAACCCGAAGGACTACCACGGCTTCAAGATGGTGCTGGCCGGCAAGGCGATCTACGGCGAGGAGATCCAGGGCCTGCGGCGGCGCATGGAGGCCGAGGACTATGCGACGGCGCCGGGCCGGTCGGCAACGATGGACATCGGTGCCGAGTACCTCGCCCGCATCGTCCGCGACTGCCAGCTGAAGCGCCCGATGAAGATCGTCGTCGACTCGGGCAACGGCATCCCCGGCGCGTCGGCGCCCGGCATCCTGCGCGCCCTCGGCTGCGACGTGACGGAGCTCTACTCGGAGGTCGACGGCGACTTCCCGAACCACCACCCCGACCCGAGCAAGCCGGAGAATCTGGCGGAGCTGATCCGCACCGTGAAAGCGACCGGCGCGGAGCTCGGCCTCGCCTTCGACGGCGACGGCGACCGGCTCGGCGTCGTGACCAACGACGGCCAGATCATCTACCCCGACCGGCAACTGATGCTGCTGGCCGTCGACATCCTGAAGAGGAAGCCCGGCGCGACCATCATCTACGATGTGAAGTGCACCCAGCGCCTCGCGCCGCTGATCGTCAAAGCGGGCGGCAAGCCGATGATGTGGAAGACCGGCCACTCGCTGGTGAAGGCCAAGCTGCGCGAGACGCGCGCGCCGATCGCCGGCGAGATGAGCGGCCACATCTTCTTCTCGGAACGCTGGTACGGTTTCGACGACGCGACCTACACCGCCGCGCGGCTGCTCGAAATCCTTTCCCGCAGCAGGGATCCGAGCGCGGTGCTGAACCGTTTGCCGACGAGTTTCTCGACGCCCGAGCTCAACGTCGCCTGCGCCGAAGGCGAACCGAAGACGGTGGTGCAGGCGCTGCTCGACGCTGCCGATTTCCCCGGCGCGAAGGAGATCGTCACCATCGACGGCCTGCGCGTCGACTACAAGGACGGCTTCGGCCTGATCCGCGCCAGCAACACCACGCCGGTGCTGGTGCTGCGTTTCGAGGGCCACACGCCGCAGGCGCTCGAGCGCATCCAGGGCGTGATGCTGGCGGCGCTCCGGGCCGTCAAGCCCGACGCCGAAGTCGGCAGCGCGGCGCATTGACGCTCGCGCGGCGGACTGCGTCGATCGACCCGCGCGGGTGAGGATCCTGATCGTCAAGCTTTCGTCCCTCGGCGACGTCGTGCATGCGATGCCGGTGGTTCACGACCTGCACGCCGCGTTCGCCGGCGCGAAGGTCGACTGGGTCGTCGAGCCGGGTTTCGCGCCGCTGGTGCGGCGGGTCGTCGGCATCGGCGAGGTGATCGAGTGCGCACTGCGGCGCTGGAGCGGCGCCTGGTGGACGCGCGGCGTCTGGGGCGAATGGAGGGCGTTTTTCGCCCGGCTGCGGCGCGAGCGCTACGACGCGGTGCTCGACCTGCAGGGCCTCACCAAATCGGCAGTCGTGGCCCGGCTGGCTCACGGCATGAGCCACGGCCTCGCGAACCGCACCGAGGGCGCGAGCCATGAACCGCCGGCGCGCTGGCTGGTCGACCGCGCGATCCGGATCGAGCCGCACGTGCACGCCGTCGACCGCTCGCGCCGCCTCGCCGCCGCGGCGCTCGGCTATGCGTTGCACGGGCCGCCGGTCTTCGGGCTGCAGGCGCGTGCCACGCCGCGCGCCGGTGCGAAGCCGACGCTCGTCTTCGTCCACGGCAGCTCACGCGTCGACAAGCTCTGGCCCGAGGCGAACTGGATCGCGCTTGGGCGGCGCGCCGCGGCCCGCGGCTGGCATGTTGTCCTGCCGCATGCGGGGGCGGTCGAACTCGAGCGCGCCGGCCGGCTGCGGTTTGCGATCGGCGCCGAGGCGGCGGAGGTCTGGCCGGCGCTTGCGCTCGACGCGCTGGTCGACCGGCTCGGCGCGACGCAGGGCGTGATCGGCGTCGACAGCGGCCTGGCCCACATCGCCGTCGCGCTCGACCTGCCGCACGTGCAGCTCTACAACTTCCCGACCGCCTGGCGGACCGGCCCGCCGGCCGGAGGCGGACGCCAGGTGACGGTGCAGGCGGTGGGAGCGGTGGGGGCGGTGCCGGCAGTCGACGTCGTCTGGGCGGCGTGGCTCGGCGTGTGCGAGGCCTCGTCGGCATGAGCCCGCCGGGCCGCCCGGAAGGCGAATACCGGAGTGCGACGCAGGAAGGTACTCCGGCGAGCGAGCCGCTGTCCGAGCCGCCGCTCGAAGAATTGCGGCCGACCGAGCCGGCGCGGCCGCCCCGCCGCATTCGCCTCGGCCTGAAGGGCGGTTCGCTGCGCTTCGCGTATTCGCTGCTGCTGCGCCTGGCCACGCCCGCCTACCTGCTGCGGCTCTGGCAGCGCGGCCGCGCTGAGCCGGGTTACCGGACATCTCTCGGCGAACGGCTTGGCTTTTACGCCGATTCGCGCTCGGCCGGCTGGATCTGGGTGCATGCGGTGTCCCTCGGCGAGACGCGCGCCGCCGCGGCGCTGATCGCGGCGCTG
>CAZZWY010000533.1:0-3317 GCA_964657785.1 uncultured Acetobacteraceae bacterium | reverse complement strand
GCGGGCATCGCATCGATGCCGTCGATCAGCGCCTTGAAGTAGAGCATCGTGCCGCCCACCAGGAGGGGCAGGTGGCCGCGCTGGCGGATCGCGGCGATGGCGGCGCGCGCGTCGGCGACGAAGCGGGCGGCCGAATACGCCTCGGCGGGGTCGATCAGGTCGATCAGGTGATGCGGCACGCGTGCGCGATCCGCCCGCGTCGGCTTGGCGGTGCCGATGTCCATGCCGCGGTAGACGAGGGCCGAATCGACGCTCACGATCTCGACCGGTCGAACACGCTCGAGCGCCGCCGCGACCCCGAGTGCCGCCGCGCTCTTGCCGGACGCGGTCGGGCCGGCGAGGCAGACGCAGTCGGACAGATCGGTGCTCGACGCGGCGTCCGCGGCAGGAGAGGGCATGCGGCGAGGGTATCAGCGCGCGGCCGACGCGCCGCCCGACGGGGCTTGCGGCCGGTCCCGCGGTGGCCTCGACCATCGAGCCGCTGGCGCTGCGGCGCATGGCGTGGCGCTCGCTGCGCTGCGCAAGGCCATCGCTGACCGAGACGACGCTGCAGGGTGGCCGGCGTCAACGGCCAGCGAATCGGAGGACACTCGCGGTTGGCAGAGCCGGTGCGTGAAACCGGTCTGCAAAACAACAGGCCTGCCGCCGTGAACTCCATCCGCCTGCCCGCAGATCCCGCCGCAATCCCCTCACGGCTCGTACGCCGAGAGACAGGGCGACGACGATGGCGCGCACTCGTGGCAATCGTGGCGCTTGGCGTCTCGGCCGCGGCAGCCGCCGACACGCTGTCGCTGCCGCCCAACCTCATCGGCCTGGCGACCGAGTCGGGCGAGCGCCTGCTGATCGGCAGCGGCGCGCGCGAGGCGTACTGGCCGCTCAGCCTGCAGTTCGTGACGCAGAAGAACCAGGCGTTCTGCGGCGTCGCGACCGCCGTGATGGTGCTCAATGCGCTCGCCGTGCCGGCGCCGCCGACGCCGGGCTTCGACCCGTTCAACGCGTTCACGCAGGACAACGTCCTCGACGACAAGACCGAACCGGTGCTGCCGCAGGCCTTGCTGATGCGCCAGGGCATGACGCTCGATCAGTTCGCCGGCATCCTGCGCACCAAGGGCGTGACGGCCGAGGTCCGGCATGCCGAGGCCGGCGGCCTGGACGCGTTTCGCACCGCGGCGGTCGACTACCTCGGCCGGCCGCGCCACCACGTCGTCGTCAACTACCTGCGGCGTGTGCTCGGCCAGGAGCGCGGCGGCCACATCTCGCCGCTCGCGGCCTACGACGCGACGACGGATCGATTCCTGGTGCTGGACGTGTCACGCTACAAGTACCCGCCGGTCTGGGTCACCGCGGCCGACCTGTTCGCGGCGATGAACACCGTCGACGATGCCAACGGCGGCAAGACGCGCGGGTACGTGCTGGTCGATTGAACCGGACATGGCATTCGATCCGTTCGGGACGCTGACGAAGCGTTATTTCGCCTCTCCCGCGGCATTGATGAGAAGCGTGTCGAGAATCCATTGGGTCGGCGCGCCGTCCCCGGTGCCCGCCGAGTGGAGTGTCGCGTCGCCTTATGAATCGCAGGCGCTCGCGATGCTGGCCGCGAGTGCGATGGCGACGAAATACGAGATGTATTGCAATGTGCCCTTGCAATGCATCTTCACGATCGATCGACGCGCTTTCCTGCAGGCTTATGCGAAAAAGCCCCACTGGACCGGCAAGGCGGGCGCGAAGCCGATTCGCCGCAGCGCACTGCGGTCGTTGCAAAGCCAGATCGGGACGAAGGCGGTCGATCTCCTGATGTGCGAGCGCGGGTCGGGACGCATCGTCGGCGGCATCGAGGTCGACGGCAGCCATCACCGGAGCCAGCCGCAACAGACGTGGGATTTCAGCAAGAGCCTCTTCTTCGCCCAGCATGGCCTGCCGCTGCTGCGCTTCTCGATCTCGGACGTCTACGGGTCGCATCAGCAATTCAGCGCCGGCAATCCCCGAGCATTCGACGCACTGCTGCGTCGATCGAAAAGTCATTGGCTATCGTTCGTCATGGCGCCGTCGATGGTCAGCATGCAATTGCACCATCCGTGAGCCGATGAATACGAGACAAGCCGGTGTCTAGTGTGGTGTTCGCTATGCGGAACGTAAAACCGTGTCTTCGGCCGCACAGCATGAAACACCACACTAGACGAACGACTCGTCCCTCCGCAGATACCGCCACTGCCCGACCGGCAGGTCGCCGAGCATCACCTTGCCGATGCGCACGCGCTTCAGGCCCGTCACCTGCAGGCCGACCGCCTCGCACATCCGGCGGATCTGGCGCTTCTTGCCCTGCCGCAGGACGAAGCGCAGCTGATCGGCGTTGACCCACTCGACGGTCGCCGGGCGCAGCGCCTCGCCGTCGAGCTCGAGACCGTGGCGCAGCAGGGCGAGGCCGGCCTCGGAAAGGGTCGGGGCGCCGCCGGGGCCGGTGTCGGCCGAGGCGACCCGGACGAGATACTCCTTCTCGACCTCGCTGTCCTCGCCGACCAGCTGCCGGGCGAGGCGCCCGTCCTGCGTCAGCACCAGCAGGCCGACCGAATCGATGTCCAGACGCCCCGCCGGCACCAGGCTCTTCAGGTGCTCGCGCAGGAAGCGCGTGCCCGAGCGGTCCTCGTGCCACAGGTTGGCGGGCGTGACGAGGACGAACGCCGGCTCGTAGCCGTCCTCGGCCTGGCCGCTGACGTAGCCGACCGGCTTGTTGACGAGCACGGTCACCTTCTGCGCCTGCTGGTACTTGGCCTTCGCGTCGACGGTGACGCGCTGGCCGGGCAGGACGCGCGAGCCGAGGGCGCTCACGACCTGGTCGTCGACGCGCACCCAGCCCTTGGCGATCCATTCGTCGGCCTCGCGGCGCGACGCGATGCCGAGTTCGCTCATGCGCTTGGACAGGCGCATGCTGCCGGGCAGGTGCTCGGCTTGCGCGTCAGGCAGATCGTCGTCCTCGTCGCGGTCGCGCGAGGCGGCGGGGCCGCGGTCGAACGGTCGCCGCAGGGCGTGCGGTGCCGCAGCGGGTGGACGCGCGGGTGGACGGGCGGGGGGAATGGCCCGAGATGTGGCGGCCGGCCCGGGCCGCGGGGCGCGGGCGAGATCCGGACGATGCCCCCCGCCCGGCGGCGAAACCGGCCCCGGATGCGGCCTCGAGGCCGGCACTCGCTCGTCGCGTCTTGCGCAGGCCGGTGCGGGCGCGGCGCCGGGTCGCTGCTTCAGCGGGTCCTGGTAGCGCGCCTCGCGCTCGGCACGCAGGGCCTGGGCCTCGGTGAGCGTCGGCCGTCTCCTGACGCCCGAAC
>CAZZWY010000532.1:0-3322 GCA_964657785.1 uncultured Acetobacteraceae bacterium | reverse complement strand
AGCTGCCGGTGCGCCTCTCGCGCGGCCTGCTGGCCGATGCCGACGGGCGCGTCGCGGAGCAGCACTACGGCGAGCACCGGAGCCTCGCGCTCTGGCGACGCGACGCCGAGGGCGCGCAGCTCGTGCCGCGCGAGCGCGTGGTCGTGGCCGACCTGCGCGACTGGCGCGTGCGGCCGCGCGCCGGCACGGTGGCGGTCGATCCGGAACTCGGTCGCGTGACCTTCGCCTCCGACGACGCGCCCGAGCATGGGCTGCTGGTCTCGTACCAGCAGGGCTTCGCCGATGCCCTGGGCGGCGGCGAGTACGCGCGGCCCCGGGCGGTGCGCCCGGGCGGCACGGTGCACTACCGCGTCGGCCCGCTCGGCGACTGCCCCACCTTCGACGACGCCCTGAAGCGCTGGCACGCCGAGCAGCCGGAGCAGGCGGTGATCGAGCTGACGGTGAACGACGTGGTGGCCGACCCGCCCGTCATCGCGTTGCGGCCGCGGCAGCAGCTGGAGATTCGCGCTGCCGACAACGTGCGTCCGCTGATCGATCTGCGCAACCGCCATCGCGATGCGCGCGAGTTCCTGGGCCTGCACGGCGAACCCGGCAGCCGGCTGACGCTCGTCGGCCTGCTGGTGGCCGGCCGCGGCGTGCAGGTCAGAGGGCACCTGCGCGATCTGGTGCTGTCGCACTGCACGTTCGTGCCGGGCTGGGATCCGGCCGAGGAGATCACGCCCGAGCGCGACGTGATGCCGAGCCTGCGCCTCGACAACGTGGCGACCCGCGTGCGCATCGACCACAGCATCGTCGGCGCGATCTCGGTGGCGTGCAACGTGCCGGGGCTGGACCCGCTCTCGCTCACGATCGTCGACAGCATCGTCGATGCCACCGCGCCCGAGCGCCGGGCGATCGATGCGCCGGAGCGCCAGGCCGCGCACGTCCGGCTGGTCGTGGCGCGCTCGACCCTGATCGGGCGCGTCCACGTGAGCGATCTCGAATCGGCCACCGACAGCCTCTTCGACGGCGAGCTCGACGTCGAACGGCGCCAGGCGGGCTGCGTGCGCTTTAGCCATGTGCCGGCCGGCTCGCGCACGCCGCCGCGTTTCGCCTGCCAGCCCGACGCGGCCCTCGCCGAGCGGCCCGACGCGACACCCGCCGAACGCGCCCTGCTGCAGGCCCGGATGCGGCCCCGGTTCAACAGCCTGCGCTACGGCTCGCCGGCCTACTGCCAACTCGCCGACGACTGCCCGCCGCAACTCTCGGCCGGCGCCGAAGACGGCTCGGAGATGGGCGTCTTCCACGACCTGCACGAAGCCCAGCGCCTGGCAAGCCTGCGATCCCGCCTGAACGACTGCGTGCCCGCCGGCTGCGACGTCGGCCTCTTCAAGGAAACGTGATGAAGAACATCGACATCTCCCGCGACAGCTTCGATCCGATGCGCGGTTTCAGCCGCGTCGTCAAGCAGCAAGGACGGGTCGAACTCGATGCCGACTGGAACGAGCAGGCGTCGATCATGCTGCGGACGCTGCGCACGATGATGGTCGACCTGACCGGTCCGCACGGCGGCCCGGTCGGCCAGTGCGCGTTCCGGCTGCTGGTGCAGGCCGACGCCGCCACGCCCGCGACCTTCGACAAGCTCGACGCGGCGTCCAAGGCCCTCCTCGCCGACCTGCAGCCGGGCGACTTCGTGCTGACCTCGGGGCACTACTACGTGAACGGCTTGCTCTGCGAAGTGCACGAACCCTTCCTCTTCACGCGCCAGGCCCTGCACCGTCGCCACCCGCTGGCGCCGAGCACGAAGGAGGTCCACCTGATCTACCTCGACGTGTGGGAGCGCGAAGTCACGCCGCTGGAAGATGCCCGCATCCGCGAGGTCGCCCTCGGCGGCGCCGACACGGCGGCCCGGATGCAGGTGGTGTGGGAGATTCGCTCGATGGCGGTCGAGCGCAGTCAGCCGGGCAAGGAGCAGAACTCGACGCCCGCCGACCTGGCGCCTCCCTGGCCGGACCACCTGGAGACGCTGCAGCCGCGCCAGCGCGGCACCCTGGCGGTCAGGGCGCGCGAGCCGCAGTCGGCGTCGGAGACCGAATCGCCCGGCACGGAGGGCCGCTACCGGGGTCTCG
Source organism: uncultured Acetobacteraceae bacterium (assembly GCA_964657785.1). Taxonomy (GTDB): domain Bacteria; phylum Pseudomonadota; class Gammaproteobacteria; order Burkholderiales; family Burkholderiaceae_C; genus LMDS01. The sequence goes on along the minus strand of CAZZWY010000532.1, from coordinate 1,214 downwards.
AAAACCAGCTCTATCGCATCGAGATCCAGCGCGCCGGCAAGGCCGGCGACGGCGTGCCGGGTGCCACCTTCAAATGGTCGCGCGACAACGGCAGCGTGGCCTTCGCCGTGCAGCGCTACGAGTTCGACGACGACCGCACGCTGCGGGTCGGCCTGACCAGCCTCGGGCGCGACGACACCGCCATGCTGTCGATCGGCGATGCGGTCGAGTTCGACGACGTGCCGCTTCGCGACCATGACGTGGCCGGCGTGCTGTTCCAGGTGAGCGCCATCGATTCGACGAACCGGATCGTCACCTTGCAACGGCCGGTGCCGATCGCGGCGAGGAGCGCCCCCACGACCGTCGCGAGCGATGCCTTCCACACGCTGGTGCTGCGTCGCTGGGACCATGCCCCCGGCCTCGCGCGCAAGAGCGGCGTGCGCTTCTTCGAGAACGCCGTGGTGATCGAGGAAGGGCGCTGGCTGCCGCTGGAAGACGGCGTCGAGGTGCGCTTCGATGCGTCGAAGGCGACCGCGACGAGCCCGTACCGCAGCGGCGACTACTGGCAGGTGGCCGCGCGGGTCGCGACCGGCGACGTGGTCTGGCCGCGCAGCGCCGGCCAGCCCCGGGCCCTGCCACCGATGGGCGTCGAGCATCACTACGCACCGCTCGCGCTGGTCGACGTCACCGCCTCCGAGACGCAACGGCTGGCACCGCTGTCGCGCCGCTTCGGCTACCACCGCCTGAAGGATTTCGCCCGCGACGTGTTCGCCCGCGATGGAGGCTGACGCCGTGGCGGACTTCAACGATTCGGAAGAATGCAAAGGCTGCGGCCGCTCGCGCACGAGCGCCGCGGAAGAGCCGGTCGACCAGTGCGACTTCGCCTTCAACCGCACGCCCGGCCGCTGCTTCTGGCTCGCGATGCAGCCGGTGCCGAAGGCGGCCGAGGGGAAGCCGGCACCGCCGGTCGACGCGACGCCTGGCGAGGCCACGGCGGCGATCGATGCGGAGGTCGACGACGACACGGACGACGCGGGTACCGGGGCCGTCGATCCGGCGCCGCGAAGCGACCGCACCGACGCGACCGCCACCCAGGCCCAGCTGGCCGCCGCGGCCACGTCGCTCGGCTACGGCCAGGCCAACAAGCTCGGCGTGACGGCGTTCACCGGCCAGGTGCCTACCAGCGGGGACGCCGTCTCGCACGCCGCCTCGATGATCGGCCAGGCCACGATCCT
>CAZZWY010000531.1:0-3333 GCA_964657785.1 uncultured Acetobacteraceae bacterium | reverse complement strand
AATCGACTCTCTCGACGGCCTGCGCGGCGTGGCGATCCTGCTCGTGATCTTCTATCACGCCTATGCGCGGTGGTCGCCCCTGGTTCCCTACGGCGACTCGCTCGCCGATATCGCCGTGATCAAGTACGGCTACCTCGGCGTCGAGCTGTTCTTCCTGGTGTCGGGCTACGTGATCCTGATGACGCTGGAGCGCTGTCCGGCGATGCCGGAATTCCTCTATCGACGGTGGCTGAGACTCTTCCCCGGCATGCTGATCTGCTCGGTCCTGCTCTACGCCCTGTCGTTCGTCTTTCCCGATCGGCCGCTCGGCGCGCCGACGGTGACGAGCCTCCTCCCCGGCCTCACGTTCATGGAGCCGGCGTGGTGGGCGAAGCTGCTCGGCCAGCCGATCAGGCCGCTCGAAGGGGCGTTCTGGTCGCTCTATGTCGAAGTCAAGTTCTACGTCATCGCGGCCGCGCTCTACTACTGGCGCGGGCGCCATGTCATGCTCGCCGGGCTGCTGGCGGCGTTCGCGTTGGCCTGCGCGAGTCGCGCGCTGGGAAGCGCCGGCGTCGAAGGCCCTGCCCGGCTTCTCGTGATCGTGGTCGCGCAGTGGTCGTTCGACCAGTTCGGCTGGTTCGCATCGGGTGCCGCGTTCTATCTGCATTCACGCGCCGCAGGCGACCGCCGCTGGCTCGTCTTCGCCGTGGCCGTGGCGTTGGCGAGCGCCGTCGCCGCCCACGGCGTCGCCGGGCAGCCGCTCCTGGCGGCGGTGCTGATGGCGGCCCTCTTCACGCTGTCGTTCGTCAGCCGGGCCGTGCGACAGCTGCTCGCGAGCCGGCTGCTGCGGTTCTTCGGGTTCATCAGCTACCCGCTCTACCTGCTGCACCAGAACCTGCTGATCTCCGTGGTGGTGGCACTCGGCCACACCACCGCCGGCTTCCTCCGCTCGGCCTGGTCGCCGCTGCTGCCGATGCTGCTGCTGTCGGGCGCCGCGTACGTGATCGCGAGCGCCCTCGAGCCGGGCCTGAAACACGCGATCGCCGCCCGGTTGCCCCGGCCGCGCGAACGCCCTGCCCGCTGATCGGCGTCCACCGGACAAAAAAAAAGCGGACCCCGGAGGATCCGCTTGGAAGACACATGAATGTGCCAGGAGGAGACACGCAAGGAACCTTGGTCGTCCTGCCGTCGCGATCGGTTCGCGCCGTGAAAGTGATATCGGCGGGATCGCGGGCGACTTGAGCGAAGAATTCGTCGTCAGTGAACCGCGCCCGATTTGGACGCGACCTTGATCGAGCCGGCGGCGTTGCCCTTGCCGGCGCGCGCCGGCGGGCAGCACAGGCCGCAGACGTAGTGTTTGGCGATCTCGTGCGGATGGGTCACGAAATGGCCGCCGCAGCGCGAGCATTTGGTCATCGTGAGCATGCCGTTGTCGACGAACTTGACGAGGCGCCAGGCACGCGTCACCGACAGCTGCGCCTCCAGGCCCTGCGCCAGCGTCTGCTCCTGATAGAGCTGGTAGGCCTTGATGACGGTGTCGATCTCGTCCATCTCGGCGACCTTGTTCAGGTACTCGTGGATATTGAGGAAGAGCGACGCGTGGATGTTCGGCTGCCAGGTCATGAACCAGTCGGTCGAGAACGGCAGCTGGCCCTTGCTCGGCGAGCGCCCGGCGACTTCCTTGTAGAGTCGCAGCAGCCGCTCGTAGGAAAGATCGGTCTCCGACTCGAGGACCTGCAGGCGGGCGCCGAGGCCGATCAGGGTCACGGCCCGGCTGATCTGTTTGGCTTCGGTGAGGATGCTCTTGGTGCGCATGGCGTTACTCCTGGCGTTCTCGTATTTATGTGGGCGAAGAGCGCGTCAGGCAGCTTCCTGATGGCGGCCGGCCATCAGGATCGACGCATGCAGCCGGGAGGTCGTGTCGTTCGCGGCGACGCCCTTGCCATGGTTGGTCAGGAGGCCCCAGACGAGGTCGTCGTCCATCCGGAAGCGGCAGAGCAGGGTGTTGCCGGAGGCGATCTTCATCATCTGCGCCGGCGTCAGCAGCGAGATCATCGACGCGCTCTCCTCGCTCACGCCGAGGCGAAACAGCGCCTGCTCCTTGTCGGCCCGGATGAGGCTTTGCGCCAGCATCAGGTAGGAGAGATTGGCTTCGCGGATTTCGGTGAGGACTTGGTCTGCGTTCATGGTCTGCTCCGGGGGCGCTGTGCGCTGTGGGGTGGAAGTTCGGTGGCCGTTGCGGTGTCGTCTCAACGTGAAATGAATTCTGAAGACCGGAGATGCATCACGACATCAGGTCAGTTCTGTCGCTGCAGTCCCGGTTCTTCCATGCGCCGTGTAAGGGAAGTTCTTACACGCGGGCGGGGTGTCGTCCCATGCCGGCGGGTCACCGCGAGAGCGTCGCCGCCTCCGTCAGCGCCCCTTCGTGCGGCACGCGCGGCGCATCGTCCGGCAGGGCGAAATCGGCGCGCATCACCCGGGCGGTGGTGCGCTCGCGCGGCGTCGTCTCGACCTTCTGCAGCACCACCCGCATGAACGCCGCCGCCTCGCGCGTGCACGGGCGCAGGGCCTCGTCGAGATAGCCGAACTGGGCGACGTTGAAGCGGTGTTCGAACCAGCCGAGGTACCAGAACCAGTCGGTGTAGTAGAGCCACGACTTCTCGTTCAGCGCGCGCAGATGCGTCGGGTCCTGCCAGGCGGTGGCGGCGTGTTCGTAGGGCACTTCGATGATGAAGTTGCCGCCGGTCTTCAGCAGCGTCAGGCAGTTGCCCATCAGCTCGGGCAGGTCAGGCACGTGCTCGAGCACGTTGTTGGCATAGACGGTGTCGACGGTTCCAGGCGCCAGCACCACCTCGCCGAGGTAAGCGGTGCGGGTCGTGACCGGCCAGGCGACGGGCCGGCCGAGATCGAGCACCAAGTCGGGCTGGGCACGGTCGATCACGTCGATGTTGAGCCACCCGGGCTTGTAGTCCCGGCCCGAGCCGAGGTTGACGCGGTCCGGCCGCCAGGGCCCGGGGGCGCGTCGTTCGCGATGCGCCTGCCCGTAGCCGACGGCGAACGCGAGCAGGTCGGCGTAGGCCTCGACCGGGTCGGTCTGCGCGAACCGGTCGAGTGCCGCACGCGACTCGTCGAAGAACGCCGGCGTGCGAAAGCGCCGGGTGAAGAATTCCTCGAGGCTCGCGTCGTCGAACCAGAACACGCTGTCCTCGAAGGCCGGATGCGGCGCGGTGCGCGGCGTGCGCTCGGAGATCACCGGCGTCGCGAGCGACAGGCACTGCGCGACGCGCGCCTGCTCGAATCGGCTGGCGGCGTAGAAGTGCAGGTTGAGCACGGCTTTGGACTGCAGGATCACCT
>CAZZWY010000530.1:0-3341 GCA_964657785.1 uncultured Acetobacteraceae bacterium | reverse complement strand
CACCGAGACGTCCCAGCCCAAACGATCTACGGCCGCGGCGGCGATGACGTCGTCCGCGGCGTCCTCCCGCAGCAGCCGCTCGAGGCGCCGGCCCGCGTCGGCGATGTCGGTGGCGCCGATCGACGCGCTCGCGCCGATCAGCGAATGCAGCTCGCGGCGAAAGCCGTCCTGGCGCGGCGCCGGGGAGGCCGCGAGGAACACGCCGAGCGGCTCGTCGAGCGCGAGCGCGCCGCCGCGGTAGGTCTCGGTGTAGCGGCGCAGCACCGCCTCGTAGCCGGCGTCGTCGCCGGCATGGAGGGCCCGTCCGCGGGAAACGTCGAGCCCGACGATCGCACCGAGCATCGCGCGCGGTTCGTCCGCGCGGACGGACGGCTCGGGCAGCGCGGCCGCGAGCATCGGGGCGTCCAGCCAGCGGGCCAGCACCTCGTACAGCAGCGGCGGGTCGACCGGCTTCGTGAGGTAGTCGTTCATGCCGGCGGCGAGGCACGCTTCGCGGTCCTCGAGGTAGGCGCTCGCGGTCATCGCGACGACCGGCGTGTGCCGCGTATTCCGATGCTGGCGCAGGCGCAGCGTCGCCTCGATGCCGTCGAGCTCGGGCATGTGCATGTCCATCAGGATGAGCGCGTAGTCGTGCGCGGTCGCCATCGCCACCGCCTCGACGCCGGTGTTGGCGATGTCGACTTCCAGGCCGACGAGCTGCAACAGTGAGATCGCGACCTCCTGGTTGACGAGATTGTCCTCCGCCAGCAGCACCCTCGCCCCCCGGTATTCGTCCATCAGCGCCTGCTCGGCACGCGAATCGAGCGCACCGGGGCGCGTTTCGGGCTGGCGCGCCACCAGCAGTTCCATCAGCCGGTCGTGCAGGGACGAGTACGACACCGGCTTCTGCAGCAGGGTGGTGATGCCGAGCCCGAGTGCCTCCTCGCGCATGCGGTCGTCGTTCGAGATGCTGACGAGCATGCAATTGGGCGGGCTCGCCGGCGACTGGGCGAGCAGGTGGCGGGCGGTCGCGATGCCGTCCATGTGCGGCATCAGCCAGTCGATGAGGACGACGTCGTAGGGGTCGCCGGCGAGGCTCGCGGCATGCGCCAGCGCGATGGCTTCCTCGCCCGAAGCCGCCGTCTGCGTGCGCAGGCCGATCTGGCGCAGCATCTCGCCCATCGCGACCCTGGCCTCCTTCACGTCGTCGACCAGCAACGCCCGCAGCCCCGTCAGCAGCGGTTCGCGCTCGACGCCGACGGCCGATCCCACCGCCTTCAGCCGCGCCGTGAACCAGAACCGGCTGCCCACCCCCGGCTCGCTCGAAGCCCCGGCGTCGCCGCCCATCAGTTGCGCGAGATGGCGCGTGATCGCCAGGCCGAGCCCGGTGCCGCCGAAGCGGCGGGTGGTGGAGCTGTCGGCCTGCTCGAACGCGGTGAAGAGCCGGCCCATCTGAGCGGCCGGGATGCCGGGGCCGGTGTCGCGGACCTCGAAGCGCAGGTGAACGTCGTCGCCCTCGGCCTCGAGCAGGCCGAGCACGAGCGCGACCGAGCCGCGCTGCGTGAACTTGACCGCATTGCCGAGCAGGTTCACGACCGCCTGCGACACCCGCGTCGGGTCGCCGCGCAGCACGCGCGGCACGCTGTCGGTGTCGATGACGAGTTCGAGGCCCTTCTCGCGGGCGACTTCGGCGACCATCCCGCAGGCACGCGCGAGCAGCGCGTCGATCGCGAACTCGGTCTCCTCGAGCACCAGCTTGCCGGATTCGATCTTCGAGAGGTCGAGGATGTCGTTGATCAGCTCGAGCAGGTGATGCGCCGCATCGGCGACGCGCCCGAGCCGCTCGCCGCTGACGCCCGACGGGTGCTCGCGCCGCAGCAGGTGGGTCAGGCCGATGATCGCGTTCATCGGCGTGCGGATCTCGTGACTCATGTTGGCGAGAAAGGCGCTCTTCGCGCGTGCGGCGCCCTCGGCGCGGTCGCGCGAGACCATCAGCTCCCGGTTGAGGTGCTCGAGCGTGCGCTTGGCCTCGCGCATCTCCGACACGTCGAGCGCGAGCACGAAAAAGCCCGCGACGACGCCGTCCTGCCGGTCCGGCACCAGGTTCATCAGGCTGGTCTGCTGCCGTCCCGCGGCGCACACCTCGTCCTGCTCGAACTGCTGCGGCTCGCCGCGCAAGGCCGCCTCCGCGCGAGTCCGCATCGCCTCGAAACGCGCCGGGCCCAGCACGTCGAGCAAGGTCCGACCGACCAGGTCCTCCGGCCGGCAGTCGAACCACTCGCAGCTCGACCGGTTGACGAAGCGGCAGCGCTGGTCCGCGTCCCAGTAGGAGACGCGCCCGGGGATGTTGTCGGCGATCAGCCGGGTGAAGGCATCGGCCTGGACCAGCGCGTCGTGGGCCCGCTGCAGGCGCTGCTCGGCCTCGTGCAGCGCGCTCACGTTGGTGCCGACGAAGAAGTAGCCCCGCACCCGGCCCTCGTGCACGTCGGGAACGCGGTAGCTCCAGAAGTGGCCGACGCGCCCGTCGCCGCCCATCATCTCGATCGACGCCTCAATCGTCTCGCCTTCGAGCACCCGCGCGATCAGGTCGTCCTGCACGCTGAGCCGGCCCTGGCTGACCTGCTCGATGGTGCGGTCGAGGACGTCCTCGAGTTCGACGCCGAACCAGGACAGATAGGCGCGGTTGGCAAAGCGCAGATGCCGCGACCGGTCGATGTAGGAGATGATGTTGGGCTGGCTGTCGGCGATGATTTTCGCGAACTGCTCGCTCTGCGACTGAGCGGCGAGCGCGGCCCGCAGATCGGAGGTGCGCACTTCGACGAGTTCGGCCAGATGGTTGCGGTGCAGTTCGAGCTCGGCGGAGACCTGCTTGCGTTCGGTGATGTCGCGGACGAGTCCGATCACGCCCGGCCGACCGCGGAAGCTCGACCGCGTCGCGACGAGCTCGAAGACGATCCCGTCGGTGCCGCCCTTGCGCAGGAAACGCACTTCGTAGGCCCGCGGCGGCTCGGTGCCGCTGCCGACGCGCTGGGCGAAACGCTCGTTCCAGAGCGGCAGCGACTCGGGGGCGATGATCTGTTCGAACGGCAGGTCGACGAACTCGTCGCGTTCGTAGCCGAGCATGCGCGGCAGCGCGGCGTTCGCGAAGACGAAGCGGTAATCCTGGGCCACGAACACGCCGTCGGCGAGCGCGTTCATCATGCTGCGGTTGGTCGCCTCGCTGTCGGCCAGCGCACGCCGGATCAGCTCGCGTTCGGCGAGCTCGGCTTGAATCGCCGCCGCTCCGGAGAGCGTCGGCTCGGGCGCGCCGCCGGCCAGGGCGCGGAGCGCGGCGCGATGGGCGCGGCCCGCACCGATCATCG
>CAZZWY010000529.1:2247-3343 GCA_964657785.1 uncultured Acetobacteraceae bacterium | reverse complement strand
CATGACGCGCGCAGCGGTTCAACTCGCGCATCCAGTCCGTGAGCGCGCCGGGCCCGGCGCCGGCCACGAGCGAGGCGGCCGGAAAGTACCGCGGCGGCGTGCCGGCCGTCGCGAGGGCGGCGTCGTGGCAGAGCTTCTGCAGCGCATCGATCAGGCGGGCGGACGGCCAGCCCGCGACGCCGCTCGCGTCGCCGCGCCGCACCTGCGCCGGGAGGGCCGCCCAGCCGTCCGTGGTGACGCCGTCCCGGGCCCAGGCGAGCGCCTCCAGCGGTTGTCCGCCCGCCGCAGCGAGCAGCACGAGCGGCTCGGCGACACCCTGCTCGCTCAGCCAGCGCGCGGCCTCCGCGGCCTCCGGCAGGCCGAGGGGGAACGCCTGGCAGCGGCTGCGGACGGTCGGCAGGAGGGCGTCCGGCGTCGAGGCGCACAGAATGAAGCGCGCGCCGCCGGGCGGCTCTTCGAGCGTCTTCAGCAAGGTATTCGCGGAGACACCGTTGATGCGCTCGGCCGGGTGCAGGACAACGACCTTGAGGCGCCCGCGGGCGGACGTCGTCTGCGCGAACGCGACCGCCGCGCGCACCGCGTCGACCTTGATCTCCTTGCTCGGCTTGGCCTTGGATGCCTTCTCGGACGACGCGCCTTCGTCGGCCTCGCCGCCCCAGCCGGTGGCCTCGCGCAAGGCCTCCGGCACCCGCACCATCAGGTCGGGGTGCGAATGCGCCTGCACCAGCCGGCAGGCGGCGCAGTGGCCGCAGGGCCGGCGCGGCGCCGCCTCGGGGGCTTCGCAGAGCCAGGCCTGCGCCAGCGTCACCGCCAGCTCGAACTGGCCGACGCCGCTCGGGCCGTGCAGGAGCAGCGCATGGCCGCGCTGGGTCGCGAGTGCGCGCTGCAGCGGCGCTTCGAGCCAGGGCAGCGGCGGCGTGCCGTCGGCGCCTAGCATGGCCTCGCTCCGTGGCCGGAGAGGCGGTCGCACACGGTCGGGCTTCGAAACGGTCTCATCGGGCACGCTGGTACTTGGCGACGGCGCGATTGTGCGCGGCGAGCGTCTCGCTGAATTCGCTGCTGCCGTCGCCGCGCGCGACGAAGTAGAGCGCCCGGG
>CAZZWY010000529.1:0-2237 GCA_964657785.1 uncultured Acetobacteraceae bacterium | reverse complement strand
GCATCGCGATCGGCGTCGGCGGCAGGCCGCCGCGGGTGTAGGTGTTGAAGGGGGTGTCGGCGAGCAGATCGCGCTTTTTCAGCGTGCCGTCGAAGGCGCCGCCGAGGCCGTAGATGACGGTCGGATCGGTCTGCAGCGGCATGCCGGCCCGCAGCCGGTTGATGAAGACGCCAGCGATCTTGCCACGGTCGGCCGCGACGCCGGTTTCCTTCTCGACGATCGACGCCAGCACCAGCGCTTCGTCGGCGCTGCGCAGCGGCGTGTCGGGCGAGCGGGCCTGCCAGACCGCATCGAGCCGCTGCGCCATCGCGCGGTAGGCCCGGCGCAGCACGGCGACGTCGGTGCTGCCTTTGCTGTAGGAATAGGTGTCGGGATGAAAGCGCCCCTCCGGCAGCACGCCGGGGGCGCCGATCGTCGCCATCAGCTCGGCATCGGTCATGCCGGCGGTCAGGGGCTGGAGCGAGTCGGCGGCGGCGAGTTCGGCGCGAAACTGGCGAAAGGTCCAGCCGTCGATCAGGCGCACCACGCTGAGCGTCTCGTCGCCGCGCACCATCATGCGCAGCAGGCCGGCCGGCGTCGTGCCGCGAACGGCTTCGTAGCTGCCGGCCCGGATGCGCCGCGACTCGCCGGACCAGCGGAACCACTCGTAGAGCCAGAGCGCCGGCTCCTGCACCCCGGCCTCGACCCAGAGCCGCGCCACGTCGCGGGGCGCGGTGCCGAGCTCGATCTCCACCTCCACCGGGTCGCTCGCCAGGCGCATCGGGGCGTGCAGCCAGGCGTAGACCGCCCCGCCCGCGCCGGCCACGACGAGCACCGCTGCGGCCAGCGCCGCTCGCCAGCGCCTCATCGATTCGCGCCGCCGGGCACGAGCAGCCGAAACCACGCCGGGGCAGGACTCATGCGCGCTGATGATAATCGGCCATGAACGCGCAACCTCCCTCCTCCGCCCTCTCCGGCACCGTGGCCCTGACCCACTGGGGCGTGATCGCCGCGCGCGGCGCCGAGGCGGTCGGGTTCCTGCAAGGGCAGCTCACCAACGACGTCGCGGGGATGACGCCCGCGCAGGCCCGGCTCGCCGGCTTCTGCTCTGCCAAGGGCCGGCTGCTGGCGAGCTTCGTCGTGTGGCGGGGCGGCGCAGACGAGGTCTTCCTGGCCTGCGCGGCGAGCGTGCTGCCGGCGACGCTCAAGCGCCTCTCGATGTTCGTGCTGCGCGCGCGCTGCAAGCTGGTCGATGCGAGCGACGAGGTGCGGCTCTGGGGTCTGGCCGGCGCCGCCGCGATGGCCGACGGCCTCGACGTCTGGCACCGAGGCGATCTGGCCGGCACGCCGGCGATCCGGCTGCCGGACGCCGCCGGCCAGCCACGCGCCTTGCTGATCGGCGAGCCATCGGCTCCCCTCCCCGCGCTGGCGCTCGACGCCTGGCGCTGGCTCGAGGTGCAGAGCGGCGTGCCGACGATCGAGACCGCGACGGTCGAGCAGTTCGTGCCGCAGATGATCAACTACGAGCTGCTCGGCGGCGTCGATTTCAGGAAGGGCTGCTACCCGGGCCAGGAAGTGGTCGCACGCAGCCAGTACCGGGGCACGCTCAAGCGCAGGACGTTCCTGTTCGACGTCGAGGGCCCGGCCGCCGCCGGTCAGGAGATTTTCCATTCGGCCGATCCGGGACAGCCGGCCGGCCGGGTGGTCAGCGCCGCTCCGAAGCCGGGCAGCACGGCGTCGAGCCTGCTCGCGGAGATCAAGCTGGCCGCGCTGGCGAGCGGCAGCCTCCACCTCGGCAGTGCCGAGGGCGCCCGACTCACGCGTGACGAGCTGCCCTACCCCGTGCCGATCGAGGCGGGCGAGCCGGCCTGATCGAGGCGCCGGGGCCGCGCATGCGTGAGCTCTACGTCTACTACCGGGTCGCCGCCGAAGACGGGGCTCGCCTCGAGGCGGCCGTCCACCTGCTCCACACACGCCTGGAACGCGACGTGACGGGTCTGCACGCACGGCTCCTGGTCCGGCCCGACACCGTCGACGGCGAGCAGACCTGGATGGAGACCTACTCGTTCGACCCGCAGCCCGGCGCCGTCGGCATCGACCCTGCCCTGCAGACCCGCATCGACGCCGAGGCCGGTGCCCTCTCCCCGCTGCTGCGCAGTCCGCGGCATACCGAGGTGTTCATCGCTCGGCCAACGCCGCTGCGCTGAGAAGGTGTGAACGAACCCGACATGCCCGCTCATCCCGCCCAAAAAGGCCCA
>CAZZWY010000528.1:0-3360 GCA_964657785.1 uncultured Acetobacteraceae bacterium | reverse complement strand
TTCTTCGCCCGCCCCTCTTCGCCGGCTACTGCGCCTGCAGGGTGGGGTCGGCGCGCGGGGTCTGTTGAATGCCGGCCGGAGACGCCGGCGGCGGTCCGCCGAAACTGCCGGGCAGACCCTGGGGCTGCATCTGCGGCTGCATTTGTGGCGCCATCTGCATCTGCGGCGCCGACTGAAACGACGGCAGCGGTCGCACCTGCGGCACCGGCGCACCGCCGATCGGCACGAGCGCGCCCGTCGCCGCACTCGTCAGGGGCGGCATCTCGAGGGTGAGCGACGTGCCGCCCCTCACCGGTGCGATCGAGGCGGAACGCAGGCTCACCGCCGACAGCATCAGATCATCGTCGAGCCGGGTGCCGACAGCGAACGCACGGGCCGGCTTGCCGTCGACCGCGATCAGGGCGACGCCGCCGCGATCGGCCGCGTTCGCTCGCGGCGCCATGACGCCGAGCAGACGAAAACGCGACGGCGCCTCGACGGCGGGCACGGGCGCGGCGACCGACCGGACCTCGGAGCTGCCGAGCAGACGCGCCAGGTCGCCCTGGATCACGGTCGAGTCCCCCACCGCCAGCGTGTACGCCGGCGCCGGCGTGGGCCGTACGACGAGGCGCAGACCCCAGAACACCACAGTGGCGGCGACGAGCGCCCAAGTCACAAACGCGCAAAATCTTGCCAGCATCCGGCGATTATGATGGAGACGTGCCCATGAACCCGCCCTCGCTTCGGCGACGGCCGAACTCCACGATGTCGTCGACTTCTCCCCTCATGCACGCATCCGTCCCGGGTGTCGCGGCCCGGCGCGCCCGCGGCTTCACGCTGATCGAGCTCATGGTGGTGCTGGTCATCATCGGCGTGCTCGCGGCCCTGATCGTGCCCAACCTGCTCGAGCGCGCCGACGACGCCCGCGTGACGGCTGCGCGCACCGACGTCAACAACCTGATGCAGGCGCTCAAACTTTACAAGCTCGACAACCTCCGCTATCCGAGCGCCGAGCAGGGTCTTCAGGCACTCGTCGTGAAACCGACGTCCGGCGACATTCCGCCGAACTGGAAGCCCTACCTCGACAAGCTGCCGAACGACCCGTGGAACCATCCGTACCAGTATTCGAACCCGGGCCTCAAGGGGGAGATCGACGTCTACAGCTTCGGTGCGGACGGCGTGGTAGGCGGCGAGGGCAAGAACGCCGACATCGGCTCCTGGCAATGAACGGAGCGCGCCGCTGACCGCCGCGCGACGGCCGATGTTCGACACCTTCCCGGCGCGCTCGCCAGCGCCCCGTGGCTTCACCCTGATCGAGCTGATAGTCGTCGTCGCACTCATCGCGATCGCGAGCGCCGTGGTGAGCCTTGCCCTGCGTGATCCGGCCGAGACGCAGCTCGAGCGCGAGGCCGCGCGACTCGTCGCGCTGCTCGATTCGGCCCGCACCGAAGCGCGTGCGTCCGGGATCGCCGCGCGCTGGGAACCGCGCGCCGCGCAGGTCGGCACGGACGGTTTCCGCTTCATCGGCCTACCGCCGTCGACCGACCTGCCGTCGCGGTGGCTGAACGACGGCGTGAGCGCCGACGTGCCCGGCGCGCGGGCCGTGGTCCTCGGGCCGGAGCCGCTGATCGGGGCGCAGCGCATCGTGCTTCGGCTGGGCGACCGGCGCCTGACGGTCGCCACCGACGGCCTCGGCCCGTTTGCCGTCACCGACGAGGCCGTCGCCACGGGGCCGTGATGACGCACCTCCGCATCCCTTCGGCTCCTGCCGGCTCGGGCGGCTTCACGCTGATCGAGGTGCTGGTGGCCCTGACGATCGTCGCGATCACGCTCGGTGCCGGGATCAAGGCCGCCAGTGCGCTCACCGACAACACCGAGCGGCTGGCACAGGTGAGCGCCGCCCAGTGGTGCGCCGACAACCAATTGACCGGCCTGCGCCTCTCGGGCCTGACGCCGCCCATCGGCGACTCGGACCTGAGCTGCAACGAGCTCGGCCGCAGCTACCGCGGCAGCCTCGCCGTGCGGCCGACGCCGAACACCAATTTCGTCCGCCTCGAGGTGAAGATGTTCGATGCGACGGGCGCGACGCTTCTGACCCTGTCGACGATCCTGAAGAAGTGAACGCCTCGCCCGCCACCATGAAAAGCGCGGCGCGCCGCGCCGGCGCCTCGCCTCACCCGGGCGGCTTCACCCTGGTCGAGGTGCTGGTCGCGCTGCTGGTGATGGCGGTGATGGCCGGGATGGCGTGGCGCGGGGTCGACGGCATCGTCCGCACGCGCGACGCGAGCCAGTCTCGGCTCGAGCAGACCCTGCGCATCGACACCGTGATCGCGCAGTGGGAGCAGGACCTCCGTGCGGTCCAGGACAGCGCGACGCTGCCGCAGGCGCTGAGCTGCGACGGCGCGACCGTGCGGATGAGCCGGCATACGCCGACCGGCATGCAGGTGGTCGCGTGGTCGCTGCGCCCGGATGGCGGAGGCACCTCGTCCTGGGTGCGGTGGGCCGGCCCGGCCGTCACGACCAACACCGAACTGCAGGACAGCTGGCTGCGCAGCCTGCAGCTCCAGGGCACGGAGGAGGGCTCGTTGCGGGCGCTGACCGGCCTCGCGCAGTGGCAGGTCTACTTCTATGAGGGCAACGGCTGGGCCAATTGCCAGTCGACCGGCGACCTCGCGGCGGCAGCCGCTCCTGCCTTGACCACCGTCGGGGGGGGGACGACCGCCCAGCCCCAGACGCCCATCGTCGCGCAACGACAGGCCCTGCCGTCCGGCGTCCGGCTGCTGCTGAGCTTCTCGCCGGGCAGCGGCATCAACGGCGACTTGACGCGCGACGTGCAGGTCGGGCCATGACACCTTCCGGCAGGAGACGCCCGCGCGAGACCCGAGCCGGTCGCCCGGCCGCCGGTTCGATCCGGGCCGAACGCGGCGCCGCGTTGCTGACCGCGATGCTGATCGTCACCCTCGTGGTCACGCTCACCTCGGCAATGGTGTGGCAACAGTGGCGCGCGGTGCAGGTCGAGGTCGCCGAGCGGGCACGGACCCAATCGGAATGGATCCTCACCGGCGCGCTCGACTGGGCCAAACTGATCCTGCGCGAAAACCTGCGCAGCAATCCGAACCTCGACCACCTCGGCCAGCCGTGGGCGGTGCCGCTGGCGGAATCGCGCCTCTCCACCTTCCTCGCGGCCGACAAGGACAACCACAGCGACGATGGGCCCGAGGCCTTTCTCTCGGGCAGCATCACCGATGCGCAGGCCCGGTTCAACGTGACCAACCTCGTCGGCGTCGGCCAGCCCGATGCCGGCGAGCTCGCCGCGTTGACGCGGCTCTGCGGAACGCTCGGCCTGGACGCGGCCATCGCGAGCCGCATCGCCACGGGGAT
>CAZZWY010000527.1:3110-3363 GCA_964657785.1 uncultured Acetobacteraceae bacterium | reverse complement strand
GATGTTGCCGCTCATCGCGCCTTCGATCTCGGCGTCGCTCGGCGTCGGGTTTTGCTGCAGCAGCGCCGTCGCGCTCATGATCTGGCCGGCCTGGCAGTAGCCGCACTGCGGCACGCCGATCGCGATCCACGCCGCCTGCACGGCCTTGCCGGTGCGCGTGGCGCCGACGCCTTCGATCGTCGTCACCTTCTTGCCGGCCACGGCCGAGATCGGCGTCGTGCAGGACCGCACCGGGGCGCCGTCGAGGTGCACG
>CAZZWY010000527.1:0-3100 GCA_964657785.1 uncultured Acetobacteraceae bacterium | reverse complement strand
CAGAGGGCCATCCCGCAACCGAACTTGGTGCCGGTCAACCCGACGTGGTCGCGCAGCACCCAGAGCAGCGGCGTGTCGTCCGGGGCGTCGACGGTCATCGGTTTGCCGTTGATGGAAAGTCGAGTCATCAGGAACTCCTGTCGTGTCAATGGTTCTCCTTGCATTTCAAGGCCGCGGATGGGCGGCGTCAAGTCATATCTACCCTGCCGGCCGCACGGGCTTTAAGCTCGCGGTCTCCGTACTCGGTCGTCCCTCATGCCCACCTCCCCGCGCCGCGCGTTCCTGGCCTCTCTCGGTGTTGCCTTCGCTTTCGCCGCCGTGACCGTCCCGGCGCGCGCGCAGCCGGCGCCGCCCTCGCTGCTGAACGTGTCCTACGACGTCAGCCGGGAGCTCTACAAGGAGATCGATCCGGCGTTCGTCGCGTACTGGAAGGCCAGGACCGGCCAGGCGGTGACGGTGAACCAGTCGCACGGCGGCTCGACCGCGCAGGCGCAGGCGGTCGCCAACGGCCTGGAGGCCGACGTGGTGACGATGAACCAGTCGACCGACATCGACCTGCTCGCCGACCGTGGCCTGGTGGCCGCGGACTGGCGCAAGCGCCTGCCGCACGGCGCGACCCCCTACACCACGACCTCGGTGTTCCTCGTCAGGAAGGGCAACCCGAAGAAGATCCGCGAATGGGCCGATCTGGCGCGGCCGGGGGTCGCGGTGGTGATTCCGAACCCGAAGACCTCCGGCAACGGCCGCTACTCCTATCTCGGCGCCTGGGGCAGCGTGATCGCCCGCGGCGGCAGCGCGGCCGAGGCCCGCGACTTCGTCGCCCGGCTGCTCGCGAACGTGCCCGTGCTCGACGGCGGGGGCCGCGGCGCGACGACGAGCTTCACCCAGCGCGCCCTCGGCGACGTGCTCGTCACCTTCGAGAACGAGGCCGCGCTGATCGCCCGCGAGGTCGGCAAGGGCGCGTTCGACATCGTCTACCCGAGCCTCACGATCGAGGCCGAGGCGCCGGTGGCGGTGGTGACGAAAGTGGCCGCCAAACGCGGCAGCGAAGCGCTCGCGCAGGCCTACCTCGAGTTCCTGTTCTCGCACGACGGCCAGGCGATCATCGCGAAGCACGACTTCCGCCCGCGCGACGCGGCCGTCCTGGCGGCGAGCGCGGCCCGCTTTCCCGCCATCAAGACCTTCACCGTCGATTCGCTGCTCGGCGGCTGGCCGGCGGTCTACAAGCAGCATTTCGGCGATGGCGGGATCTACGACCAGCTGATCGTCAAGCCGCGTTGATCGCGTTCGCGGTCGCGCGGCGCCGCAGCAGCTCGGCGCTGACGATGCAGACGAGCAGCCACGCGGCCCCCGAGACGAAACCGGCGGCGACGTCGCTCGCGAAGTGCATCTGCAGGAAGATGCGGCTGCCGCCGGTGGTGTAGACGATGACCGCCGCCCCGAGCACCGCCGGCAGGTGCCCGCGCGGCGGCAGCAGGCGCAGCGCCAGGTAGGCGAGCATCCCGTACACCGCGACCGACCCCGAGCTGTGCCCGCTCGGGAAGCTGTACCCCTCCGCGACCCAGCTGCCGGGGTGCACCGGCCGGGTGCGGTCGAAGACATTCTTCAGCGCGGTGTTGAGGAGGCCGTTGCCGGCCACCGCCGCGACCCAGGTGACCGCCAGCGCGCGGCGGCCGCGCCGGAGCAGCAGCGCCGCGACGACCACGCAGACGACGGTCTGGGTGCCCTGGTCGCCAAAGTGCGTGACGACCGCGAAGACGGCGAGCGCCGCGCCCGGCGTCGACCCGGCGACCGCGTCCGAGAACACCTGGTCGACCCGGCCGAGCGGCGCGCCGGCGCCTATCGCCTCGGCCAGCGCCGCGAACAGCGTCGCGGCAACGACGACGCCGGCGAAACCGATCACGAGGTGCAGCACGAGGAAGGTGCCGGGTGCCAGCCGGTTCCGCTCCCACGGCAGGGCGACGCGGCGCAGGCCCGTCCATGCGAGCAGCACGAGGGCGGCGGTGAGGGCCAGGCCGACGAAGAAGCAGGGCAGCGCCTCGGCCCCGATGGTTCGCGCGAGCGCTTCAGCCGCGGCGCTCGGCATCGTCGACCGGCCCGAGCCGGAGATCGTGGCGGCGCACGCAGACGAAGTCGCCGTCGCCTGCCGTGCCGGGGCCTGCGGCGTAGTCCCAGCGCTCGACCACGCAGCCGGCGGCGTCGCCCGCCTCGCGGCGGATGACGTTGACCGAGTTGCCGGCCTGGCGTCGCAGCCGGGTCGAAACCGCCGTGCCGGCCTGCACCGCCCAGAGCCGGCGCCGCAGCGGTTCGGCGCCGATGACGGTCGGCCCGGCGGCGGCCTCGTGCAGGGGCACGACGTACGGCAGGTGGATGTGGCCGCCCAGCACCAGGTCGGCGCCGGCGTCGGCCCACCGCGAGACCGCGGCGGCGTGCCCGTGGAGCAGGTCGTGGGCGTCGCCGGAGTCGATCACCGCGACCGGCTGGTGGACGACGACGATCCGCAGCTGCGCCGGCGACGCCGCCTCGAGACGCCGGGCGACGTCGTCGATCTGCGCCGCCGAGACCTCGCCGTCCTTGTGGCGCCAGGGCCGGGTCGTGTTGAGTGCGATGACCAGCCAGCGCGCGGTGTCGAGGCACGGCTCGAGCTCCTGCCCGAACGCCCGCCGGAAGCCGGCGTACGGCGCGAACGCCCGGGCGGCGACGTTGTAGAGCGGGATGTCGTGGTTGCCCGGCACCACCAGCACCTTCGGCGCGCCGAGCCGGTCGACGAAGCGCCGGGCGGCAGCGAACTCCTCGCGGGTGGCGCGTTGCGTCAGGTCGCCCGACAGGAGCACGGCGTCGGGCGCGAGCGCGTGCGCGAGCCGCTCGAGCGCGTCGACGACCGCGGGCTGCTCGGTGCCGAAGTGCGGGTCGGAAATCTGCAGCAGACAGCTCATCGGCGGCTCCGGCGGGTGGCGTCGGCCGACCTCATTCGCGAACCATCGCGTCGTCTTCGGGCCGCAGCAGCATCAGCGGCTGGGGCGCGACCCGGAAGGTGAGCGGCGACGCCATCCAGGTGACCTCGCCGTCGGTCGCGACCTTCAGCCGCGCCGTCGGTCCG
>CAZZWY010000526.1:0-3378 GCA_964657785.1 uncultured Acetobacteraceae bacterium | reverse complement strand
CTGCGCGACCCTCTGCGCCATCCCCCGCGTCGGGCACGCCGGTCGACCTCCTCTTTTCCATCCGCTCGTAGATGTCGCATTGCAGCCAGCCGAACGCCGCGCCGAGCACGCTGACGCTGATCACGTTCAGGACGAACAATTCCTTCGCGACCGCGGCGTCGTAGCGAAGCAGCGGCACCGGCGCGTGATGCTGGAGGAGGTAGAAAACACCCAGCGGCAGGGCGGTGAAGACCAGCATCAGCCAGCGCTCGCTGCGCCGGAACGAGACCGCCGCCAGCGCCGTGCAGGGCGCCAGGAACAGGGCCGTTCCGGAAGACGCGCCCAGGATCCAGATCGTGAAGACGGTGTTGGCATTGCCCATCGACAGGGTGGCGACGCGTCCCAGCAATCCGCTGCGACGCGAGATCGGCGGGATCGCCATGAACAGCGGCGCCAGCGCCATGGTCAGCAGCGAGGTCGGAAACGCCTGCGCGCCCGCCGACCACGCCACGTAGAGCGGCCAGAACGGCAGGTGCGTGCCGATGAGCAGCGCCACCCAGTTGCTGGCCTCGACCAACGGATCCGGGTGATGAGCGAACCCACGCAGCCAGGCGAGCGCAGCGCGCAAGGGCTGCCGGCGCCATGAGGGGGCCGGCGCGGCCGTCTCACTCAACACGCAGCACCCCGCGGGCGTCAGACAGAGGGCGCAAGGTCGGTTCTCCGGAAAGTACAGGTCGGCGTGCTCGCCGCACAGGTTGTACGACAGAACCACGAACGTGTCGCCACCAGGATCGGCCGCCGGCAGGCCCTCGAGCCGAAAACCGACCGATGGCGCCGAATGCGACGGCTGTCCCAGGCTTTCAGGGGCTCTGCAGCGCGCACTCCTTGACCACCGCCGGGTCGGTCTTGTCCGCGAAGAAGCGCGACAGTTCCCCGAAGCGCGTCCCCGTCGCCGGCAGGAACGGCGATTGCCATGAACCCGGCATCACTCCTGGAGACGCTCATGGGCAGCGGCACGATCATCTGGCTCTTGGCCATCTTCACCTTGGGGGCTGCGGTCGTTTTCGGCCTCTGGCAGCGCGCCAACGTCGCGAAAGCCAAGAAGGAACATCATCACACCGCCATGACGGAAGGCAAGCCGGAGTTGCGCCGAACCGACGGGGCGCCCGGGGTCGACCCCCAGTAGGCGGCACGTCTCGCCGGGGCGCCGCGGGGCGTTCCTCAGCCCTTGGACGCCATCCCGTGCAGCCACGCCACGAACGCCTCGACCGGCCGCCTGCGCGCATGCCGCTCCGGGTAGACGACGAAGTGCGCCTTGACGTGCACCGCCTTGTCGAGCCCGAACACCGGTGAGAGGCTCCGGTCGGCGAGATGCCGGCCGGCGATCGTCGAGCTCTCGAGCGCGACGCCCAGCCCCTGGGCGGCGGCGTCGAGCGACATCAGGGCCCGGTCGAAGCGCAGGCCGAAGCGCTGCGGCGCGCGCAGCCGCGTGAACGCCTTGAACCAGTCGGACCACTGCACAACGCTGACGTTGCTCTGAATCAGCGGCAACTCGACGAGTTGCTCGGGTCGCTTCAGGCGGTGCGCGCGGATGAACGCCGGGCTCGCGAGCGGAACGATGCGCTCTTCGAACAGCGGCTCGATCACCATGTGCGGCCAGTGGGGCACGCCGTAGCGGATGTCGAGGTCGGCCTGACCGAGCGCGAAGTCGCTGTGCGTGTGCGCGGCCGACAGGTTCAGGGTGATGTCCGGGCAGGCCAGCGCGAACTCGCGCAGCCGCGGCATGAGCCAGAGCGTCGCGAAGCTCGGCGTCGAGTGCACGTAGAGGCTGTTCTCGACGCCCTGCTGCAGGTCTTCGGTGGCCGCCAGCAGCGCCGAGAGCGCCCCGCCGATCCGCACCAGGTACCGGTCCCCCATCGCACTCAATCGCACGCCGTGCGCGCTGCGCTCGAAGAGCCGCACGCCGAGTTGCGCCTCGAGCCGCGCGATCTGGTGGCTGATCGCCGACGCGGTGAGGTGGAGCTCGGCGGCGGCATGCACGAAGCTGCGCCGGCGCGCCACGGCCTCGAACGCACGCAGGTTGGCGAGGGGAGGAACCGTACCCATGGGGTCAACCCTGTCGTTGCATGACAAACCGTCATCTTAGGCTGATGACAGTTCGCTTGCCGTCATGCGAGGGGCGGCCGAAGATTCGCTCGTGGCGTCGAGGCCGGTCCCCGCCGCGCCCCGGCGACGCGGGCGACCCCTCGGTCGACCTTCGAACGACAACAGGAGACGAACATGACTGCACGCCGAAAGGGTCGCGCGCGACCGGCGCGCCGGAACGACGCCCGATGAGCGGCCTGCTGCTCGACGCGGTGCCCGTCGACGCCGGCGATTCGCTCGCGGCCCGCGCCGAGACCTGGCTCGGCCACGCGATCGAGGCGCCGGCCGCCGCGCTCGTCGTCGGCGAGGTGCTGGTGCTGCTCGCCGGCGTCATCTCGCGCTTCATCTTCAACAGCCCGATCCCCTGGGCCGACGAGCTCGCGTCGATCCTCTTCCTGTGGCTCGCCAACCTCGGCGCGGCGGTGGCGCTGCGCCGCGGCACGCACATGCGCACCACCGCGCTCGTCTCGCGCTGGAGCCCGCGCGCCCGCGCCTGGGCCGAGGCCCTCGCGATCGCCGCGCCGTGCCTGCTGCTCGTGATCCTGGTCGGCCCGATGACCGATTACGCGCACGAGGAATGGGTCGTGGAGACGCCCGCACTCGGCTGGCCCAACACCGTTCGCGCCGCAGCGGTGCCGGTCGGCAGTGCCTGCATGATCGCGCTCGGCCTGCTGCGCCTGGCGCGCATGAGCGCGGCCGATCTGGTCGGCGTGGCGCTGACGATGGCCGTGATCGCCGGGGCGCTCTACCTCGGTTCGGGCTGGTTGCAGGGCATCGGCAACTGGAACCTCTTCATCTTCTTCGCCCTGCTGCTGGGCGCCGGCGTGCTGCTCGGCGTGCCGATCGCCTTCTGCTTCGGGATGGCGACCGTCGCCTTTCTGCTGTGCACCAGTTCGACCCCGCTGGCGGTGGTAAGCGGGCGCATGGACGAAGGCATGAGCTCGCTGATCCTGCTCGCGGTGCCGCTCTTCATCCTGCTCGGCCACCTGGTCGAGATGACGGGCATGGCCAAGGCGATGGTCGACTTCCTCGCCTCGCTGGTCGGCCACGTGCGCGGGGGCCTCAACTACGTGCTGCTCGGCGCGATGCTGCTCGTCTCCGGCATCTCCGGCGCGAAGACGGCCGACATGGCCGCCGTGGCGCCGGTGCTGCTGCCCGAGATGAAGAAGCGCGGCAACCCGGAAGGCGAGCTGATCTCGCTGCTCGCGGCCTCGGGGGCGATGGCCGAGACGGTGCCGCCATCGCTCGTGCTGA
>CAZZWY010000525.1:0-3385 GCA_964657785.1 uncultured Acetobacteraceae bacterium | reverse complement strand
CTCGGGACGAGGGTCTCTCCGTACCAGCGGCAGCGCCTGGCGCGCGAAGACGAGCGCGCAGGGTCCGTCGCGCCGTTCGAGTGCGATCTCCCAACATTCGGCCGCCTCGACCGCATCGGCCGGCCGCAGCACGAGCATCCCGGGCATCGCGCGCAGCGAGGCGAGGATCTCGACCGGCTGGTGGGTCGGGCCGTTCTTGCCGACGCCGATCGAGTCGTGGCTGAAGACGAACTTGACCGGCAAGCCCATCAGCGCGGCCATGCGCATCGCCGGGCGTTCATAGTCGGCGAAGGCGAGGTAGGTGACGGCCAGCGGCAGCACGCCGCCGTGGGCGGCCAGGCCGTTGGCCATCGCGCCCATCAGGTGTTCGCGCACGCCGCAGTGCACGTAGGCGCCGCGGCGGTCGTCCGCGGTGAAGGCCTGCAGGCGCCGCTTGTGGCTGGTCGGCGCCTCGAGATCCGCGCAGCCGACCATGCGTTGCGGCAGCACCTCCATCAGCCGGTCGTTGATCTCGGCCGAGATCAGGATGCCGCCCTGGCCTTCGCCGGCATCGAGGGCCTGGCGCTTGTACGCCTGCAGCACCTCGCGCCAGCCGGCCGGCAGCTCGCCGGCCATGACGCGGTCGAACTCGGCGCGCTCGGCGGCGGGCAACTCGTTGCGTCGTGCCGCCCAGGCGGTGTGTTCGCCCGCGCCGCGGCGGCCGGCGGCGCGCCACGCGTCGAGCACCGGCGCGGGAATCTCGAACGGCGGGTGCGGCCAGTCGAGATCGCGGCGCGCGGCGGCCGCGTCTTCGGTGAACAGGCGCGCGCTGTGGCCGCCCCGCTGGCCCTGCAGCCGGGCGATGCCGCGGGCGATCACCGTGCGGCAGGCGATCAGCGACGGCCGCGGATCCGTCTTCGAGGCGTGCAGCGCGTTCGACACCGCTTCGAGGTCGTGTCCGTCGACCTCGATCACCTGCCACTGCGCGACCCGAAAGCGCTCGGCCACGTCCTCGCTGATCGAGAGCGCCGTGCTGCCGTCGTCGGTGATGCGGTTGTCGTCCCAGAGCAGGGTCAGCTTGCCGAGCCGCAGGTGGCCGGCGAGCGAGATCATTTCCTGGCCGACGCCTTCCTGGAGGCAGCCGTCGCCGACGAAGGCATAGGTGCGGTGGTCGACCAGCCCCGGCCCGAAGCGGGCGTTGAGGAAGGCCTCGGCCACCGCCATGCCGAAGGCGTTGGCGATGCCCTGGCCGAGCGGCCCGGTCGTCACCTCGATGCCCTTGGCCGGGTCGATCTCGGGGTGGCCTTCGCACGCCGAGCCGAGCTCGCGAAAGCGCTCGATCTCGCCGATCGGGATTTTTTCGTAGCCAGTCAGGTACAGCAACGCATAGAGCAGCATCGAGCCGTGGCCGTTCGAGAGCACGACCCGGTCCCGGTCCGGCCAGGTCGGGTCGGCGCTCATGAATTTGAGATGCCGCGTGTAGAGGGCGGTGGCGATCTCGGCCATGCCGAGCGGCACGCCCTGGTGGCCTTCGCCGGCCCGAACGATGGCGTCGATCGCGAGGAAGCGGATCGCATCGGGCGAGGCCGCGCGGGGGGTGGCGTGGTTCAAGCGGTCTGCATCGGACATGGCAACGGCAGGTGTTGTGCAAGAAGACGCTCAGGCAAGCGTCCCGGCGCTTTCTTCGAGCAGCTTCCAGGCCTCTTCGCCGAACTTAGCGCGCCAGTCCTTGTAGAAGTTCGTCTTGCCGAGCGCGGCCTTGAAGGCCTTCTTGTCGACTTCGACGAACTGCAGGTTCTTGGACGTCAGATCGGCCCGCAGCGATTTGCTCAGCGCGGCGATGTCGGCACGCTCGTCGGTGGCGGCGGTATCGAATTCGCGGAAGACGATTTCCTGGATGTCCTTCGGCAGCCGCTCGACGGCCTTCTTGTTGCCGAGGATCCAGTAGGCGTCCCACACATGGTTGGTGAGGCTGCAGTACTTCTGGACTTCGTAGAGGCGCGCGGTCGCGATGATGGGCAGCGGGTTCTCCTGCCCCTCGACCAGCTTGGTCTGCAGCGCCGAGTACACCTCGTTGAAATTGATCGGCGTGGGGCTCGCGCCGAGGGCGGTGAAGAGCGTCGCGAGCATCGGCGCGGCCGGCACCCGCAGCTTCAGGCCCTTCAGGTCGTCGGGCGAGTTGATCGGCTTGCTCGAAGTCGTCACCTGGCGAAAGCCGTTCTCCCACGGCTTGGACATCGTCGTCAGGCCCACCTTCTCGACCTGCGCGCGAACGTACTTGCCGAGCGGGCCGTCCATCGCCTTCAACACCTGCTCGCTGTCGCTGAACGCGAAGCCGGTATTGACGATGCCGGCGGCCGGCACGAGGGTCGAGAGCACCGAGCTCGCCTGGTTGAAGAACTCGACGCCGCCGTTGCGCACCTGGGACAGCAGGTCGGTGTCGGAGCCGAGCTGGTTCGCCGGGAAAAGGCGGATCTCCAGGCGCCCGTTCGTCGCCGTCTTGATGCGGTCGATCGCCTCCTGGGCGCGCTTGTTGACCGGGTGGGTCGGGTCCTGCCCGGTCGCGAGCTTGTAGGTGAACTCGGCGGCGGAGGCGCGCTGTGGCAGCAGGCCGAAGAGCGGCAGCGAAGCCGCTGCGCCGGTCAGACATTGGCGGCGCGTCAGGCCATGGCGAAGGGGAGGGGTGCGGGTCATCGGTTGTCTCCGAGTTCGATGCGGGTGGATTGAGCGTGCGTTGCGCTCAGTGGATCAGCATGCCGCCGTTGACGTCGAGCGTGACGCCGGTGCAGTACTTCGCGAGCGGGCTCGCGAGGAACACGACGCAGCCCGCGACATCGGCCGGCTCGCCGATGCGGTTGAGCGGGATCTGCTCGAGGATGCCCTGCAGCTTGTCGTCCGGGATCAGGCCCTTGTTGATGTCGGTCGCGATCAGGCCCGGCGTCACGCAGTTGACGCGAATGCCGTCGATGCCGGCTTCGCGTGCCAGCGCGCGCGCCAGGCCGAGCACGCCGGCCTTGGCGGCCGAGTAGTGCGGGCCGCCGAGGATGCCGCCGCCGCGCTGCGCCGAGACCGACGAGATGCAGACGATCGAACCCGTCTTGGCCGCGCGCATCGCCGGCAGCACCGCCTGCGACATGTAGAGCGTGCCGCGCAGGCTCACGTCGAGCACGGCGTCGTAGTCGGCACCCGTGATGTCGACGAACTTGCGCGGCTGGGTGATGCCGGCGTTGTTGACGAGGATGTCGATCCGGCCGCATTGCGCGACGGTGTCCTGCGCGGCGCGTTCGCACGAGGCCTTGTCGGTCACGTCGGCGACCAGGCCGACATGTTGCGGGCCGAGGCGCGCCGCCGCGCCCGCCACGGCGCCGGCGGCCAGCGCAGAGCCGGCGTTGAACCCGAACCAGCC
>CAZZWY010000524.1:0-3386 GCA_964657785.1 uncultured Acetobacteraceae bacterium | reverse complement strand
AGTTCGGCACCGCCAGCAAGCGTTTCACCGACCGCCGGCCCGCCGCCGCCGGAGGTGGCCAGGACGCGACCGGTGGCGTCGACGAACAGGTTGACCGCGCCCTCGGGGACCGCACCGGCCTCGCCGCGCGGCAGCGTGTCGACGAGCATCGCCTCGAACTGCGGCGCGGCGTCGAAGACGATCGCGATGCCGCCGACGACCCGGTGCGGATCGCCGGCGCCTCGCACCGCCGCGGCGAAGATGCAGGTCGGGCGACCGTCGTAGAGCGGCGATGGCTCGAACGCCGACACCGTCCAGTCGCGCGGGTCGCCGAGCACGAGGGTGCGCGCGACCCATTCGGCGTCGAGCGGACGGCCCGCCAGCGCCGAGGAGTCCTCGCGCGACGTGGCGACGACGCGGCCGTCGCGGTCGAACAGCAGCAGGTCGGCGTAGACGGTGTAGAGCCGGTGGATCGACTGCAGCACGCGGGTCAGCGCCAGGCGGCCCGCGGCATCGACCGGACCGCTTTCGAGCGTGCTCCGGAAGACGCCGCTGAGCGCCCACCAGCGGCAGTCGTTGGAGCGCTCGTAGAGGTTGCGGTCGAGGATGTCGATCGCGAGCGCCGCTCGGGTGGCGGTGGCGTCGAGCAGCGCCGAGACCACCGTCTGGTTGAGCTCGGTGATCGCCCGGGTGAAGACCTGGCGGGTACGGGCTCCCGTCTGGCCGATTTCGCGCAGCAGCGCCTTCGCGAACGCACCGTCGCGGTCGGCCGGCGCCGAGCAGAGCGCCACCCGGCCATTCCAGACGGCGCGCTGCAGATCGGCTTCGATCGCCGCCGCCGCGGGCGGGATCGCCCGCAGGCCGTCGGAATAGAGCAGCGGACTGCCGCTGAGCGCAGTGAGCTGCCCCGGGGAAAGATCCGGACTGTCGGCGCCGTCGCCGGTGTCGAAGGCGAGGTCCAGCGGAACGAGCGCAACCCCGAGCCAGCCGGGTCCCGCATACCCCTGGTAGGGATGCGCCGCGCATTGCGTCGCGAGCCAGCGCCGGCCGCCGAACCGGAGCGTCCGGGTGCCGGGTCCGCTGCCGAGGTCGAGCTGCACGCCGGGCGCCAGCAGCAACGCATCGCTGCTGGCGATGACCCGGCCGGCGGTGTCGACGAGCGCCAGCACGCTCCAGTCGCCGGCACGGCGCAAACCGTCGAAGATGCGCCGGCACTCGTCGTCGAACGCGAACGAAAGGCAAAGGACGCCGACGCCGCGCTCGCCGTCGCTCGACAGCAGCCGATGCGCGTAGACGAGCGACCGCTCGGCGTCCGGCAGCAGCATGAAGCGGCCGAAGGCTTCGACGTAGGGCGCCGTCCCGCGCGCTGCCTCGGCGACGAAAGGGTCCTCGGTCGACATCACCTCGCGCGGCGCGAGCCGCGCCAGCACCTCGCCGGCCGAATCGAGCAGCACCACGTCGTCGTAGACCGTGTAGCTGTGCTGGTAGGCGCGCAGCCGTTCGACGATGGTGCGCCGTTCGAGATCGCGGTCGGCACCGGCACTTTCGGCGAATCGCCGGAGGTCGGCGTCGGTCGCGAGAAAGCCGATGTCGGCGGTGCGCTCGAAGAGGTTTCGGACCAGGATGTCGACCGCGACTTGCGCCTTCGCCTGCAGCGCCGCCAGCACCTTCCGGCGCGCCTCGCCGGCGAGCTGGTCGATCAGATTCGAGGTCAGCCCTTCGAACGCCGAGCGCACGCACGCGATCTCCAGGCCGGTGCCCGAAAATTCCCCGAGCATCGTCAGGTGGTCCCACACGCCCTGCAGCCGCTGCAGCGCCTCGCGCGTCTCGTCGACATTGCTCATGTGACGGATCAAGCCGACCACCTCGGCGCCGACCTCCACGCCCTTGTATTGCGCCATCTGGTGCGATCTCGTTTCGTGATGGATGGCTTTTCGGATGAAATGGGCCGTGTTTGAGACAATCCGGCGATGACTTCCACCGACCTGCAAGCCCTCGTCGCGCACATCGGCGCGGCCGCCCGTGCCGCCTCGGCACCGATGGCCGCTGCGCCGTGCGCTGCCAAGGACGCGGCGCTGCGCGCGCTCGCCCGGCGGCTGCGCAGCGACGGCGCGGCACTCGCTGAAGCCAACGCACAGGACCTCGCGGCCGCCGAGCGCGCCGGCCTGGCAGCGCCGCTGGTCGACCGGCTGCGGCTCGGCGCCAAAGTGATCGAGACGGTCGCCCAAGGCTGCGAGCAGATCGCCGCCATGCCCGACCCGATCGGTGCGATCACCGACCTGCAGGCCCGCCCGAGCGGCATCCGCGTCGGCCGCATGCGGGTGCCGCTCGGCGTCTTCGGCATGATCTACGAGAGCCGGCCGAACGTGACGATCGAGGCGGCGTCGCTCGCGATCAAGAGCGGCAACGCCTGCATCCTGCGCGGCGGCTCGGAGGCGATCCACTCCAACCTCGCGCTCTGGCGGATCGTCCAGGCCGCGCTCGAGGAGGCCGGCCTGCCGCCCGACGCGGTGCAGCTGATCCAGACGACCGACCGCGCCGCGGTCGGCGCGCTGATCGCTTCGCCCGATGCCGTCGACGTCATCATTCCCCGCGGTGGCAGGGGCCTCATCGAACGCATCGCCCGCGAGGCCAAGGTGCCGGTGATCAAGCACCTCGACGGCAACTGCCATGTGTACGTCGACGCGGCGGCCGACCTCGCGATGGCGCTCAGGATCGTCGACAACGCCAAGACGCAGAAGTACAGCCCGTGCAACGCGGCCGAGTCGCTGCTCGTCGATGCGGTCGTCGCGGCCGGGTTCCTGCCGGCGATCGGCGCCGTTTTCGCCGCCAAGGGCGTCGAGATGCGGGGCGACGCCCGGGCGCTGGCGGCGCTCGAGGGCGTCGCCGGCGCGCGGCTCGTGCCCGCCTCCGAGGCCGACTGGGCCGAGGAGTACCTGGCACCGGTCATCAGCATCCGCGTCGTCGACGGCCTCGACGACGCCATCGCCCACATCAACCGCCACGGCTCGCACCACACCGACGCGATCGTCACCGACAGCCACGCCCGGGCGATGCGCTTTCTCCGCGAGGTCGATTCGGCGAGCGTGATGGTCAACGCGTCGACACGCTTCGCCGACGGCTTCGAATACGGCCTGGGCGCGGAGATCGGCATCAGCACCGACAAGCTGCACGCGCGCGGACCGGTCGGGCTCGAGGGCCTGACGTCGCTGAAATGGGTGGTGCTCGGCCACGGCGAAGTGCGTGGTGGATGACAGCCCCCGCCCCGGCGGGTACACCGGGCCACCCCCCGAGGGGGCCGGGCCTTGCTTGGGGCGGCCCGGCGCGGCGGCCCGGGATGACAGCCCCCGCCCCGGCGAGTACACCGGGCCACCCCCCGAGGGGGCCGGGCCTTGCTTGGGGCGGCC
>CAZZWY010000523.1:0-3388 GCA_964657785.1 uncultured Acetobacteraceae bacterium | reverse complement strand
CGACCCGCGGCTCACGATCATGGTGCTCAACAACGGCGACCTGAACATGGTGAGCTGGGAGCAGCGCGTGATGGAGGGCGACCCGAAGTTCGAGCGCTCGCAGGACCTGCCGGCGTTTCCGTACGCCGACTACGCGCGCCTGCTCGGTCTCGGCGGCATCCGCGTCGACCGGCCCGAACAGGTCGGCCCGGCCTGGGACGCGTCCCTCTCGGCGGACCGGCCGACGCTGCTGGAGATGGTGACCGACCCCGACGTGCCGCCGCTGCCGGCCCACGTCACGCCGACGCAGGTGAAGTCGTATCTGTCGGCCCTGCTGCACGGCGACCCGGACGCCCGCGGCACGATCGTCGCGTCGGCGAAGGAGTGGTGGGAGGGGCTGTTTCCGTCGAAGAAGAAATAGCCCGCGTCGGCGATTCCCGCCGCGCGCGTGCGCAAGAGGCGTTTCGCGAAGCGGAACGTCGTGGCAAGGAGAGTCACATGGCGAAGTACGGCGCCAAGGCGCATCAGCAGGTCGAGGCCGCGGTCAAGGCCGAAGAGAAGGGCACGCTGAAAAGCGGCACCTCGGGCAAGAAGGTCACGAGCCGCAAGCAGGCGGTCGCGATCGGGTTGTCGCAGGCGCGCCGGGCCGGCGGCAAGGTGCCGCCGAAGCCGTAGACGCGCGGGTACCGAGCGGCGGGCGTGTGCTCGCCCCGGTCATCCCGCCACGTCGCGCAGCGCAACCAACCAGTCGGCGATGAAGCGGTCGATCGAAAACCGTTCGATCGCGGTTCGCCGGCCGGCCTCACCGAGCTCGCGTGCCAGGCCGATGTCGGCGCGCAGGCGCTGCATCGCGTCGACCAGCGCGTCGAGCCGGGTGTCGACATAGCCGTTTCGGCCATTCTGGATCACGGTCACGAGCTCGGTCGTCGCGAGCCCGACGACCGGCACGCCGACCATCATCGCCTCGATCACCGCCAGGCCGAGGCTGGTGTAGCGAATCGGGTTGAAGAAGAATCGGTGCTGTGCCATGCGGTCGGGCAGGGCGGCGTTGGGCACCTCGCCTTCGCCGCCGCAGCGCTCGCTGCCCATCCCGACGAGGCAGAGCGGCACGCGCGCGGCAATCGCGGCGAAGACGTCGGCACCGAGCCGCCGTCCCCGCAGGTCGAGGTTGTTGACGACGACGATGCCGGTCTCGCGCCCGCCCTTGTACCGTGCCTCGGAGAGCGGCCGCACGCCGTGGTCGATCACGCGGACCGGCGAGTCGCCGCTGTCCCACATCAGCGCGTTGAAGGCGGTCACGTGGATCAGCATCACCTCGCGGCCGGCCGCCCAGTGCCGAGTGTCGGTCGGATGGCCCTGGGGCGGGTCGTGCTCGAGATAGACGGTGGGCAGGCGCCGCTGGGTTTCGGTGAGCAGGGTCAGCCGGTCGATCTCCCAGGTGTCGCGCGACTGGTGCAGGACGACGTCGAACGCCATCCCGGACAGCGCCTCGGCCGGCGCCTCGTGCACGTTCCCACCCCACGGCAGCGTGCCGCTGCGGCCGGTGTGGTGGGTCGACTTCGCCGCGTCGGTGACGAGGTAGAAGTCGTGCGGCACCTGCGTCAGGTAGTAGAGGTAGTTGCCGTGGACATGCCAGGTGAGGATCTTCAGGCGGCGCGGGGGCAGGGTGGGCATGGTGGCTTTCAAGACCGGCTGCTGGCTTCAGAAAAAGGGCACCTTGAAGCGCCACGCGCCGCGCAGCCGCCAGTAGACCGAGAGGAAGGGAATCAGCGCCGAGGTTGCGATCATCTCGGCGACGTGCGCCGGCGCCCGGCTCGTGCGCTGGAGCCGCTCGGCGGCGAAGCGCAGCACCAGGACGGCGGCGAGCCCGCCAGCGCCGGCGGCCCAGGCCGCGGCGCCGCTCGCCGCGGCGACGAGTGCCAGCAGTGTCGACAGCACCACCGCGTAGAAGCGCCAGGGCGGACCGGCGTCGATGCGTTCGCGGTAGAGGCGCGGGTGCTTCTTGTAGAGCAGGGCTTCGAACAACGCGTTCTTCTGCTGGCGCAGGCAGATTCCCCAAGGTTCGGCGCGCGCCGGGTGCAGCACGACGGCCGCCGGCGCACGGCCGACCGGGCCGACGTCCCGCATCAACCGAAACTGCAGGTCCGAGTCTTCTCGCCAGGCGCGGGTGAAGCGCTCGTCGAAGCCGGCGACGCGCTGGAGTGCGTCGTGGAGGACGAAGGCGTTCGCGGTGACAAACTCCGCCCGTTCGAGGCCGAGCGTCATCAGCTCGTGATCGGTGGGGCGTCTCGGCGTCGGCGGTGCGAGCGGCACGACGACGCGGCCGCAGACGGCCGCCCCGTCCGCGTGATTCCGCATCGCGCGGCAGCCCTCGGCGAGCCAGTCGGGCTGCGGCACGGTGTCGTCGTCGGTGAAGGCGATCAGCCATCCGCGCGCGGCGCGCCAGCCGGCGTTGCGCGCGACCGCGGGCCCGCGTCCGCCGGGGGGCCTGAGGTAGCGCAGGGCGGGGCCGTCCGGCAGCGATCGCTGCAGCCGATCGACGAGTTCGCGGGTCGCGTCCTCGTGGGCGTCGTCGACGACGATGACTTCGTAGTTGGTGGGCGCCAGGTGCTGCTCCAGCACGCCGGCGAGACAGCGGCGCAGGAGCTCGGGCCGCCGGAAGGTCGGGATCACGACCGACACCTCGGGCGGGGCCGAGGGCCCGTCGATCATGTCGGCGCCCGCACCGCGCCCGGCTTGACGAGCACGAACGAGCCGATCACCAGCGCATCCAGCGGCGTGCTGAAGAACGCCTCGATCGCGGCCCGCGGCGTGCAGACGACCGGCTCGCCGCGCACGTTGAAGGAGGTGTTGACGAGCACCGGCACCCCGGTGCGGCGCCCGAACGCCTGCAGAAGGGCGTGAAAGCGCGGGTGAGTGCGCGCGTCGACGCTTTGCACGCGCGCCGTGTGATCGGTATGGCAGGCCGACGGGATGCGCTCGGCCTGTCCTGGCACGACGTCGTAGACGAAGAGCATGAAGGGCGAGGCGCCGCCGTTGGCCGACGCCGGGGCGAACCAGTCGCCGAGCGACTCGACCGGCACCGCGGGCGCGACCGGCCGGAAGTCCTCGCGGTCCTTCAGCTCGTTCAGGCGCTGCTGCATCATCGGGTCGATCGGCGAGGCCAGCAGCGACCGGGCGCCGAGCGCACGCGGGCCGAATTCCATCCGGCCCTGGAACCAGCCGATGACGAGGTTCTGCGCCAGGAGTTCGGCGGTCGCCTCGGCGATGTCGTCGACCCGGGTGTAGTCGAGCTTGGCCCAGGCGAGCTGCTGCTCGATCTGGGCGTCGCTGAAGTCCGGTCCGAGGTAGGCATCGTCCATCTGCCAGCGTCGCGGGGCGAGCGCGAAGACGCTGCCGTCGCCGCGGC
>CAZZWY010000522.1:0-3388 GCA_964657785.1 uncultured Acetobacteraceae bacterium | reverse complement strand
CCTTCGAAGTAGGCCACCTTGCCCGCGGCGCCCGAGAGCGACTCGGCCGTGACGTTGTAGCGCGCGAGCCGCGACACGCCGCAGCAGACGAAATAGATCAGCAGCGCCGCGTCCCAGCCGCCGCGCAAGCCGGCGGCATAGCCGAGCGCCGCCGGCCCGACGCCGAACGAGATGACGTCGGCGAGCGAATCGAGCTCCCGGCCGAGCGCCGAGCTGGTGTTGCGCCAGCGGGCGACGCGGCCGTCCGCCACGTCGAAGGCGAACGCTGCCGGCGCGAGCAGCGCCGCGAGAAAGAACTGACGTGCGTCGCCGCTCGCGATGAAGGCCATCGCGAGGAACACCGAGCCGGTGCCGCAGGCCGCGTTGCCGAGCGTGAAGACGTCGGCGAGCTGAAAGCCGCGAATCATCGAGAAATGCCGGGGACTGGCGGCGGGTTGCGTCATGGGGGCATCGGGCAAGGCCTCGACGAGGCGACGCGGCGAGTCTCGCGCATCGGCGGCGCGCGGTCTGTCGGCGGCCTCCGACGCGGCAACGCGGGCTTGTCGGCTGGGCGGCGTGCAGCCGAACGCGTTCACTGCTGCCAGGATCGGCGCCTTCGCGTCGACCGATGGAGACAAGCATGAGCGCGACCGACACCGACCGCACCCCGTCCGGCAACGAAGACCAACGCCGCGAACTCGAAGCGGCCGAGCGCAAGGCCAACGAGCAGCAGCCGGGCAGCTTCGAGGAGCGGGCGATCGACGACAAGATCGTGCAGGTCGACGAGATCGGCCCCGACGACTCGGCGATCAAGGGGCTCGACCCGAAATGAGCGGAGCGGTCCGGAACGCCTACTCGGCCCGCGCATAGCGCTTGGCCCGAAGATTCTGCTTGATCTCCTGCAGCATCGGGCGAAGTTCGCCGGGCAAACGCAGCGCGACCGCCGTCGTCAGGATGTCGATCACCATCAGGTGCAGCAGGCGCGAGACCATCGGGCTGTAGCGGTCGTAGTCTTCCGGATGGTCGGCGGCGATCAGGATCTGATTCGCGCGCTCGGCGAGCACCGCGAGCGGTGAACCGCTGGCCGTGACGACGATCAGGGTCGCGCCGCGCCGGCGGGCGATCTCCGCCGTATCGATCAGGTCGCGGCTGTAGCCGGAATTGCTGATGACGACGGCGCAGTCGCCCGGGGCGAGCATGGTCGCGCTCATGACCTGGACATGCCCGTCGCTGACGGCGTTGGACCGCACGCCGAGGCGAAAGAACTTGTGCTGCGCATCCTGCGCCACGATGCCGGAATTGCCGACGCCGTAGAAGTCGATCCGGCGCCCGGCCCGGCCGGCCTCGGTCAGGGCCACGACGGCGCGCTCGACCGCATGGCTCGCGGCCGCGTTGCGGAACGTGAGCAAGGCGCTGACCGCGTTGTCGATCACCTTGACGACGATGTCCGCGCTCTTGTCGTCCTCGTCCACCGACCGGTGCACGAACGGCACGCCTTCGTTGACGCTGCCGGCGAGCCGGCGCTTGAAATCGGTCAGGCCGTCGTAGCCGACGCTGCGGCAAAAGCGCACCACCGTCGGCTTGCTGACCCCCGCTCGCGCCGCCAGTTCGACGATCGGCAACTGCGCGAACGCCCGCGGGTCGGCCAGTACCAGCGCCGCCACCCGCCGCTCGGCGGGCGGCAACGCGGGCGACGAGGCGCGTATGCGGTCGAGCAGGCTCAAGGCGAGGGCGTAAGGAAAGAGCTCAAGCAGATCGAAGGGTTGTCTTCCGGGCCCCGGGCCGCCGCACCGGGCCGCCCCACGCCAGGCCCGTCCCTCTCGGGGGGTGGACCGGTGTACTCGCCGGGCCGGGCCGTCATCCCTACTGTTCCTCGGCCCAGGCGAACCCGTCGCGGGCGACGAGCGCGCTCGCGGCCGCGGGCCCCCACGTGCCCGCCGCGTACGGGCGCGGGCCGGTGCCGTCGCGTTCCCACGCCCGCAGCACCGGCTCGACCCAGCGCCAGGCCTGTTCCTGCTCGTCGCTGCGGACGAAGAGATTGAGCCGGCCGGCGATCGCATCGAGGAGCAGGCGTTCGTAGGCGCCCACCCGGTTCTCGGCGAAGGCCTTGTCGAAGTCGAGGTCGAGCGACACCGGGGCGAGCGTTTCGGCCTGGCCGGTCGTGCCCTTGGCGGCGAGCAGATGCAGCTCGAGCCCGTCTTCCGGCTGCAGGTTGATGACGAGCCTGTTTGGCGCATGCACCACCGGGAAGATCGCGTGCGGCGTCGGGCGGAAGTTGACGACGATCTGCGCATCGCGGGCGGCCAGGCGCTTGCCGGTGCGCAGGTAGAACGGCACACCGGCCCAGCGCCAGTTCTGCACCTCGGTGCGGATCGCGACGAAGGTCTCGCACGGGCTGCCCGGCGGCACCTTCGCCTCCTCGAGGTAGCCGACGACCCGGCTGCCCTGCGCATTGCCGGCGCGGTACTGCCCGCGCACCACGTCGCGGGCGACGCTCTCGTCGGTGAAGGATTTCAGCGATCGCAGCACCTTGAGCTTCTCGTCGCGGATCGCGTCGGCGTCGTTGCGCGAAGGCGGCTCCATCGCGACCATCGTCAGGAGCTGCAGCGCATGGTTCTGGATCATGTCGCGCAGCGCGCCGGTCTTGTCGTAGAAGTCGCCCCGGGTGCCGACGCCGAAGTCCTCGGCGATCGTGATCTGCACGTTGGCGATGCTCTCCCGGCGCCAGAGCGGCTCGAAGAGGACGTTGCCGAAACGCAGCGCCATCAGGTTCTGCACCGACGGCTTGCCGAGGTCGTGATCGATGCGGAAGGCCTGGTCCTCGGCGAACACCGAGCGCACGACGCGGTTGATCTCCTGCGCGCTCGCCAGGTCGTGGCCGAGCGGCTTCTCCAGCACGACGCGGATGCTCGGGCCGTTGAGACCGGCCTCGCCGAGCTGGCGGCAGATCTGCGGGAAGAGCGAGGGGCTGGTCGCGAGGTACAGCACGACGGTGGCGGCACGGCGCTCGGCGAGCCAGTCCTTCAGGCGGGTGTAATGGGCGGGCTGCGAGAGGTCGAGCCGGCGGTAGTGGATCAGTTCGGCGAAGCGGGCGAATTCCGGGTCGGTCGGGCGTTTCGCGCCTTCGACGTCCTGGAAGCGTTCCTTGAGCCAGGCGTGGTACTGCGCATCGGTCTGCTCGTCGCGCGCGACTGCCAGGATCCGGCCATCGGGCGGCAACTTGGCGTGCCGGAACGCCTGGAACAACGCCGGCATCAGCTTGCGCCAGGTGAGGTCGCCGGTGCCGCCGAAGAAGACGAGGTCGAAGGACATGGAACTGGGGCGCTCGAAAGCATGTAACTTTGTTTCAGATGATGCCCAGGTTCGCTCGAACGGTCAATCGTGCCGCCACGCGCTGGCGGCCCCCCTT
>CAZZWY010000521.1:0-3390 GCA_964657785.1 uncultured Acetobacteraceae bacterium | reverse complement strand
CGCCTCGTTCTCTGGGGCGATGGCACAGACGCCGTCCGATGCCGGTGTCGACGAGATGCTGCCGGGCGACCTCGAGACGGCCCGGCAGTTCGGCGCGCGGGTCGCGGAAATCGCCGGCCGGTTCAGCAAATAGCTCGCACCGGCGCCGTACCCGCGGCGCCGAAGTCGGTCAACGATCGCGGGCCAGCCGCACGCCGCTGAACTGCCACTGCGCGTCGACCGGGAAGAAATTCCGGTAGCTCGCCCGCACGTGCCCGGGCGGGGTGGCGCAGGAGCCGCCGCGCAGCACGTACTGGTTGCACATGAACTTGCCGTTGTACTCGCCGACCGCACCCGGCAGCGGGCGGTAGCCGGGATAGGGGTGATAGCTCGACTGGGTCCATTCCCAGACGTCGCCGAACATCTGCACCGGTTCGTTTCGCGCTGCATCCTCGGCCGGCAGCGGATGGAAAGCGCCACGATCGGCAAAATTCGCCCGCAGGCCCGGGGTCAGCCTCCGTGCGGCGTGCTCCCACTCGACTTCCGTCGGCAGGCGCGCCCCGGCCCAGCGCGCATAGGCGTCGGCTTCGAAGAAGCTCAAATGGCAGACAGGCGTGCGCGGGTCGATGTCGACCAGGCCCTGCAGCGTGTAGTGCGCCCAGCGGCCGTCGAGACGGCGCCAGTAGAGCGGCGCGGCCCGCTGGCCGCTGCGAACCCAGTCCCATCCCATCGACAGCCAAAGCTCCGGGCGCCGATAGCCGCCGTCTTCGATGAAGGCGAGGTAGTCGTCATAGCTGACCGGGCGCGAGGCCAGCTCGAACGGTGCGGTGTAGGCGCGGTGGCGCGGCGTCTCGTTGTCGAAACAGAAAACGCCGTCGAGCGCGGTGTCGTGACCGTGCTCGATCAGGCCGGCATCGAAGCCGAACCACCCGAGCGGCTGCGCCTGCACGCTCGTCATCGGCCAGCGTTTCGCGTAAGCCGGTTGCGCGGGATTCAGGCTGAGTGCGTGCTTGATGTCGGTCAGCAGCAGTTCCTGGTGCTGCTGCTCGTGATGCAGGCCGAGCGTGATCAATTCTGCGAGGGCGGGCTCCTCGCCCCGGCGGGCGATCAGCGTCTGCATCCGGTCGTCGACCTGGGCGCGGTAGCGCAGCACCTCGGCGAGCGCCGGGCGCGTCACCAGCCCGCGCTGGGCCCGCGGGTGCATTTCGCCGATGCCCTGGTAGTAGCTGTTGAACAGCACCCGGAAGCCAGGGTCGAAGGGCTCGAAGGCGGGCTCGAACCGTTCGAGGACGAACGTCTCGAAGAACCACGTCAGGTGGGCCAGATGCCATTTGGTGGGGCTTGCATCGGCCATCGACTGGATCTGGCAATCCTCCGCAGAGAGCGGTGCGGCGAGTGCCGTCGTGGCCCGGCGAATGGCGGCGTAGTGGGCGCCGAGCTCGGAAGCGAGCGGCGTCTCTGTCAGCGGGCGGGAGGCGAAGGTCATGGCGGTCGGCCGGTACGTGCAGGCGTGACGGCCTGGGGCGGCCGGACAACTCTTATACCGGCTCGGCGGGTTCGAGCGTGTCAGTCAACGCGCCGCGCTCGTCGAAGACCACGCAACGGCCCTCGAAGTGGCGGCCGCCCGTCGCTGCCAGATGGGCGAGGATGCCGCCCTCGAGCTGCCAGACGTCCTGCACCCCGGACCTCTTCATCAGCAGCGCTGCCTTCTCGCAGCGGACACCGCCGGTGCAGTAGGTGACGATCGTCTTGCCGTCGAGCGACGACCGCCGCGCGTCCAGCGCCGCGGGAAAGCCGCCGAAACTGTCCAGGCGCCAGTCGTGCGCGCCGCGAAACCGCCCGGCATCCACCTCGAAGGCGTTGCGGGTGTCGAGCAGCAGCAGCTCGCGCCCCCCGTCGTCGCGGCCGGTCTCCAGCCAGCGCGCCAGACGATTCGGCTCGATGGCCGGCGCCCGGCCCTCGCCCGGCCGAATCGCCGGGCGGTTCATGCGGATGATCTCGGGCTTGACCTTGACGCGAAGGCGGGAGAAAGGCGCCCGCGACGAGCGGCTTTCCCGTACCGCCAAGCCGGTGAACGGGCGCTCGCCGTCCAGCCAACGGAGAAAGCTGCGGACCGCGTCGTCCGACCCGGCGAGCGAAAGGTTGATTCCCTCCTCGGCGATCAGCATCGTGCCGAGCAGCGCGCGGCGCTCCGCTTCGGCGTGGATCCGGTCGCGCCAGCCGGTGGTGTCGGTCAAATCCACGAATCGGTAGGCAGTGATGTTGAGGATCGCACTCACCAGCAAATTGTAGGCGGGGCGTGCGGCTGCCGACCGCGCGGCTGCCCGACCGCGCTCAATTTCGCGCCGGGATTGCCGACATGCTTCTTCAGGACAGCCCGCGAATCCCCGGCGGGCGTCGTTTCCCTGGTATCTGGAGTCCTCGATGTTGGCCTTGCGTAATTTTCGAATCGGTTTTCGGCTCGGTGCCGCGTTCGCAACGCTATTGGCGATGATGTGCGCCGTGGCCGGCCTGGGGATTTTGCAGACCTCCAACATCAACGACAACGTCGTCGACGTGACCACCAACTGGTTGGCCAGCGTGCAATTGCTCGCGAGCGCCCAGGACGTCGCGAACCGGGCCCGCCGCTTCTCGCTCCGCCATGTGCTCGAGAGCGAGCCGGCCGCCAAGGCCGCGGAGCTGGCGCTGCACGACGAAGCGACGCTTCGGCAGATGCCGGCTGCCCTGGCGGCCTACGAAAAGACGATCAGCTCGCCGGAAGAGCAGCGGCTCTCCGATGCGATCAAGTCGGCCTGGGCCGCGTACCTCGTCGAAGACGCCAAACTGCTGGCCCTGTCGAGTGCCGGAGAGGCCCGCTTCCCCGAGGCACGCAAAATGAGCGGCGGGCTGCCGCTCGAGCGCTTCTCGGCGCTCGCCGGCGCGATCGAGGCCGACATCAAACTGAACGCCAGCGGCGCTGCAGCGGCGAGCCTGGAGGCTGCTGCCTCGTACCGCAGGGCAATCACGCTCGACGCCGCGGCCGTGGCGCTCGCGCTGGCAATCGGGGCCGCCCTCGCGCTGGCGATCACCCGGTCCATCGTCGCGCCGATCGAGCGTGCCGTCGTCGTGGCGAACGCGGTGGCCGCCGGCGACCTCACGTCGCGCATCGAGGTCGAGGGCCAGGACGAGCCGGCGCGGCTGCTGTCGGCGCTTGGCGAGATGAACGTCAATCTCGGGAGGATGGTCAGCCAGGTTCGCCACAGCAGCGACAGCATCGCGACCGGCTCGACCGAGATCGCCACAGGCAATGCCGACCTGAGCCAGCGGACCGAGGAACAGGCGGCCAACCTGCAGCAGACCGCGGCGTCGATGGAGCAACTCACTTCGGCCGTCACCAACAACGCCGACACCGCCCGGCAGGCGACCCAGCTC
>CAZZWY010000520.1:0-3393 GCA_964657785.1 uncultured Acetobacteraceae bacterium | reverse complement strand
CGAACCAGTCGACGCAAGCCGCATTCGCCATCGCGTCGAGCTTGAAGACCTGCTCGGCAGGGGTGCCCATCAGCAGCTTCTTCAGCGGCAGCTCCATCTTCTTGCCCGAAAGCGTGCGCGGCACGGCGGTGACCTGGAAGATCTCGTTGGGCACGTGCCGCGCGGAGAGGGCTGATCTGATGTCCTCGCGCAGGCGCTTCGTGAGCCCGGCGTCGAGCGTCAGGCCTTCGCGCAGCACGACGAAGAGCGGCATGTAGCTCTCGCGGCCGAGGTATTCGAGGTCGACGACGATCGAGTCGAGCACCTCCGGCAGCGCCTCGACCGCGCGGTAGAGCTCGGCCGTGCCCATGCGGATGCCGTGGCGGTTGATGGTCGCGTCGCTGCGGCCGTAGATGATCGCGCCGCCGCGCTCGGTGATGCGGATCCAGTCGCCGTGGCGCCAGACGCCGGGGTACATGTCGAAGTAGCTGTCGTGGTAGCGCTTGCCGCCGGCGTCGTTCCAGAAGTAGAGCGGCATCGACGGCATCGGCTTCGCGCAGACGAGTTCGCCGACCTCGTCGATCAGGTCCTTCCCGCGCCCCGTCGCATCGGGTTCGCCCCAGGCGTGCACATCGGCGCCGAGGCATCGGACCTGCATCTCGCCGGCCACCACCGGCAGCGTTCGCAGTCCGGCGAGGAAGGCGCCGGCGAAGTCGGTGCCGCCTGCGATCGGCGTGAGCCAGATGCGTTCGCCGTCGACCTGCGGCAGGTGGTTCCAGACCCAGTGATAGGCATCGATCGCCAGCGGCGAGCCGGTCGAGCCGATCGCGCGCAGCCGGGACAGGTCGGCCACCTTCATGGGCTCGACGCCGGCCTTCAGGCAGCTGGCGAAAAACGCCGCGCCGGCACCGAAGAAGGTGATGCCGGCTGCTTCGGCGAAGCGCCAGAGCGTCGCCCAGTCCGCGGCACCCACGTTGCCGCCCGGGTTGCCGTCGAAGATGCAGATCGTCGCGCCGCCGAGCAGCGCGCCGAGCTGCGAATTCCACATGATCCAGCCGGTCGCGCTGTACCAGAAGTAGCGGTCGCCGGTGTCGGCGCTTGGCCCCACGTCGTTGTGCAGCGCGCCGGCCTTGAGCGCCTCGAGCATCACGCCGCCGTGGCCGTGGACGATCGGCTTCGGCAGGCCGGTCGTGCCGCTCGAGTAGACGACCCAGAGCGGGTCGTCGAAGGCGAGCCAGCGGGGCGCGAAGGCGACGTCGGTGCGGGCGACGAGGGCGTCGAAGTCGTGCACCGTCCTGCCGTCGGAGGCGAGCTCGGCGGCCGGGTTCTGGTAGCGCAGCAGCACCACGTCGCGCACGCTCGGCAGCTCGGCGAGCAGGCCGGCGAGCACGCCCAGCCGGTCGTGGGTGACGCCGCCGTAGGTATAGCCGTCGCAGGCGATGAGCGCCTTCGGCTCGATCTGGCGGAAGCGGTCGAGCACCGCGACCGGGCCCATGTCGGGCGAGCACACCGACCAGATCGCGCCGAGCGAGGCGACCGCGAGGAAGGCGACGACGGTCTGCGGGATGTTGGGCAGGAACGCGCAGACGCGGTCGCCCGGCGCGATGCCGAGCGCCTGCAGTTCGGCGGCGAGCGAAGCGACCTGGCGGCGGAGCTCCGGCCAGGCGATCTCCCGGACCTCGCCGCGCGCTGCCAGCGCCTCGTTCTGGAACACGATCGCCGGGTGGCCCGCGGCGTGCGTACGGTCGGCGTGGCTGAAGAGGTGTTGGGCGTAGTTCACCTGCGCGCCCGGGAACCAGTGCGCGCCGGGCATTTTCGGATCGACGACGACGGCCTCGAACGGCGTCGGCGACGTCATGCCGAAGAAGTCCCAGATCGACGCCCAGAACGTCGGCAGGTCGGAGACGGACCAGCGCCAGAGCGCGTCGTAGCCGTCGACGCTCGTCGGGTCGAACTGCAGGCCGCGGGTCTCGGCGAGCCAGCGGGTATAGCGGAGGATCTGCGGGGTGCGGGAGCTCATCGGATCATTGTGCGCCGCCGGGGGGAGGCGTCAATCTGGGCTTTTCACGAGCCGCGTCGGCGGTGCCGGGCCGTGGTCAGGCCGCGCTCTGCCGGCCGGCGCGCTTGCCCGCGTCGACGTCGACGTACTGCCACTGCTCGTTGGAGAACCTTTGCTGGCGCCAGCCGGTGATCCAGGGCTGGTGCAGGTCGGTGTAGACGCGGTGGACGTGGATCCGGTAGGGCATGTAGGCCGCGACGAGGTTGGCGGCCTGCGGGAAGAGGGCGGCGCGCTCGGGCGTGTCGGGCAGGGCCTGGATGCGGCGGTAGATCTCGTCGAAGGCGGGCAGCCGAAACCGCGCGATGTTGGCGTCGCCGCTCGCCGGGCCGTACATGTACTCGATGCTGCCCTGCGCGTCGGGGCTCTCGGCGGTATCCGCGAGGAGCCACATCTGCAGCCGGCCGGCCCGCCCGGCGCGCAGGTTCTCGGGCCACTGCGCGACGGCGAAGGTCATTTTCAGGCCGACCGCGGCCATGCTCTTTTGCCAGACCTCGTTGAACTGCCGGTCACCCTGCGAGCTCTCGCACGAGAGGCGGAGCACGAGCGGCTCGCCGTTCGGCAGTTCGCGAAAGCCGTCGCCGTCGCGGTCGAGGTAGCCGTAGACGTCGAGCAGCGCCTTCGCGCGCGCCGGATCGTGGCTCGACTGGTCGCTGCGGTAGTGCGGGTCGTAGCCGAAGGTGCCGGGAACCATCGCCGCCTGTGCCGGCACGGCCTGGCCGCGGCGCAGCTGGCGGATCTCGCGGTCGATGTCGTAGGCCAGGCCGATCGCCCGGCGCAGCGCCACCTTCTCGGGCGCGTAGCCGCCGACGACCGGGTCCTCCATGTTGAACCACGACATCGTGAAGTCGGTGTTGACGTACCTGCGCAGGCCGATGCCGCGCTTCGCGAGGTTGGGCGCGAGCTGGCCGCCGGGCGCGGCGATGTTGCCGAAGGTGAGCGGCACGCGCAGGTAGTCGATCTCGCCGTTCAGGAACGACAGCCAGCGCGCCTGGTCCTCCTCGAGCACCGAAATCTCCACGCCGTCGTTGAAGGGCAGCCGGCGGCCCTTGAAGCGGGCGAGCCAGGCCTGGCCTTCGGCGTCGTCCGCGGCGGGTTCGGCGTCGTAGCGCACCTCGCGATAGCCTGGGTTGCGCTCGAGGACGATGCGCGAGCTGCGCCGCCACTCCTTGAGCCGGTAGGGCCCGGTGCCGACCGGATGGGCGACGATCGCCTCGCCGTAGGCCTCGACGACCTCGCGCGCGACGGCGCCGGTCTGCGACGAGTCGCAGAGCACCGCGAGGAAACGCGGCCGCGGCGTTGCGAGCCGAACCTGCAGCGTGTAGCGGTCGAGCGCCCGCAAGCCGGGCAGCGGCGCG
>CAZZWY010000519.1:0-3394 GCA_964657785.1 uncultured Acetobacteraceae bacterium | reverse complement strand
GTTCAGGTGGGCGAGGTCAGCCGGGCTTCGGGTTCATCTGACGCGAGACGATCACACCAACCCGGCGATGTTCCAAGCCCTTGCTCATCAGAGCATCGGTTCAAGGAAATATAAAACTCACGCGATTGCGACGGACAAAACCATTCTATGCGCCGAAAAGCCCGCATGGGATGTGCTGGCATCCGCTGCGTCGCGGGGGTCAGATGAGTTGCCCATCGGCACTCAGGGCATGATCGATCCGGCGCATCAGCGCATCCAGGTCGGGCGCGGTGGCTGCGCCCGACGCGTCGGCGGCGGCGGTGTCGGGCGCGCGCCCCGACGGCTTGCCGGCCAGTGCATAGGCGAGATTCAGCGCGGCGAGGACCGCGATGCGTTCGCGGGCCTTGACCTTGCCGCTGTCGCGGATGGCGCCCATTTCGCGATCGACGTTGGCGACCGCTTCGAGCAGGGACGCCTCGCCGCCTTCCGGACAGCCGAGCAGGTAGCTCTGCCCGAGGATCGTCACCTCCATCTGCTTCATGCGGCGCTCCGGTTGTCGTCGTTCGCGGTACCGGGCGCAGGCGAGGGCAGGAGGCTGGCCGAGGGCAGTCGGTCGAGCAGCGCATCGATGCGGCTGCGCGCGGCATTCAGACGCGAACGGAGGTTGTCCCGCTCGAGCGTCACCGCCGTGACCTGCTGCGCGAGCAGTGCATTGGTGCGCTGCAACTCGTCATGCCGCGCCAGCAGGCGCTCGACCCGATCGGCGAGTTCTTCGATCTTCGACATGGCGTGACGGCAGGTTGCGGGCGCCCGATTGTAGTGGCGGCCCTGTCTACAATCCGCACGCCTTTGCCCGCTGGCCTTTGCCCGACCGCCTTGGTCCGAGGACGGCGCTGCCGGGCCCGGCAGCCCTGCAGTCCTGCAGTCCGACAGGCAGTTGCGGCGCTTTTCCCGAAGGCACATGACCCGTTTTTCCCATCGACGCCGCCGCCACGCGCTGTTCGGCACGCTCGTCGTCGTCACCGCGCTGCTGCTCGCGGCCGGCCTGGCCGCCGGCGCCGACGGCTGGTCGCCGTCGGGGTTGTGGCAACTCTGGCACGGGCCGGACGCTGGACTCGTCGTCGGCCGGATCCGCGCCCCGCGCACGCTCGGTGCCTGGCTCGCCGGCGCGCTGCTCGGTCTGGCGGGTGCGACGGCGCAGGGGCTCTTTCGCAACCCGCTGGCCGATCCGTACCTGCTCGGCGCGGCGTCCGGGGCGTCGCTTGGCGTCGTCCTGGTGCTCGCCTCCGGTGCCCTCGCCGGCGCGGCGATCAGCCCCGAGACCGCCGGCGCGCTGGCCCGCGCCGGGCTCGCGGTCGCGGCGTTCGCCGGCGCCTGGATCGGCATGCTGCTGACGCTCGTGCTGGCCCGCGGTGCGCGGGAGACGCCGCGGCTTCTGCTCTGCGGCGTCGTCGTCGGCGTGCTCCTGTCGGCCGCGGGGGACTTGCTGACGGCCGCCGCGCCGGAGACGCTGCGCGGCCGCCAGGCGTTTTTGCTCGGCAGCACCGGGTTCGTCGGCTGGGCGGGCTGTTCGCTCCTGGCGGGGGGCATGGTGCTGGCACTGCCGGTTGCGACCCGCCTGGCCCGCGCGCTCGACGCGCTGGCGCTCGGCGAGGACAGTGCCCGCAGCCTCGGGGTCGACCTGCCGCGCGTTCGCATCGCGCTGCTGGGGGTGATCGCGCTCGGCACCGGTCTGGCGGTGGCGCAGACGGGGTTGATCGGCTTCGTCGGACTGGTCGCCCCGCACCTGGTCCGGCGCTTCGCGGGCGCGGCCCACGCCGATTCGCTGCTCGCGAGTGCCGCTGTCGGCGGCGCCCTGCTGCTGTCCGCCGACGTTCTCGCGCGCTGCCTGATCGCGCCGCAGGAGTTGCCCGTGGGCGTCCTGACGGCCCTGCTCGGCGGCGGCTACCTGCTGTGGCTGCTGCAGCGCCGCCGATTCGCGTGACCTCGCCGACGCTGCACCTCGAGCGGGTCGGCGTCGCGCTCGGACACACCCGCGCGCTCGACGCCC
Organism: uncultured Acetobacteraceae bacterium; assembly: GCA_964657785.1. GTDB lineage: Bacteria > Pseudomonadota > Gammaproteobacteria > Burkholderiales > Burkholderiaceae_C > LMDS01. The sequence goes on along the minus strand of CAZZWY010000519.1, from coordinate 1,365 downwards.
TCACGCTGACCGTTGGTTCGGGGTGGACGGCGATCGTCGGTCCGAACGGCGCCGGCAAGTCGACCTTGCTTCGCGTCCTCGCCGGCCTGCAGCGGCCGGACGTCGGCACGGTGAGCCTCGGCGACCGCGCGCTGGCGGCCTGGCCCGGCCGCGAACGCGCGCGGCAGATCGCCTGGCTCGCCCAGCAGGGTGAGGCGACCGGCGACCTCACCGCCCTCGACGTGGTACGCCTGGGCCGGCTGCCGCATCTCGGCCTCTTCGCAGCGCCCGGTGCCGCCGACGAACGCATCGTGCAGCGGGCGATGGCCGATGCGGAGTGCTCGCTCTGGCAGGATCGGCGCCTGAGCGAGCTCTCGGGGGGTGAGCGTCAGCGCGTGCTGCTCGCGCGGGCGCTCGCGGTCGACGCGCCCGTGCTGCTGCTCGACGAGCCCACCGCCCATCTCGACCCGCCGCATCAGGTGGCGCTCGTGCGCGTGTTGCGGCGCCAGGCGCTCGGCGGCACGACCGTCGTCAGCGTGCTGCACGACCTCTCGCTGGCGCTGCTGGCCGATCGCCTGGTGCTTTTGAAGGCGGGCCGCCTCGTCGCGACGGGCGCGCCGCAGGAGCCCGCGCTGCAGCGGGAGATGATCGCGCTCTTCGATGCGTCGATCCGGATCGACCGCCTCGGGACGCGCTGGATCGCCTCGCCGGATCCTTGACTCGCGCTACCGGCGCGGCGCGAGCTTGAATTCGGCAGGTGCGGCGTCGCACCAGCGCGCCACGCGGCATTGTTCGCAGAGGGGTCGCCGCGCCAGGCAGACGTAGCGGCCGTGCAGGATCAGCCAGTGGTGAGCGTCCGCCCGATAGTCCGGCGGGACGCGACGCAACAAGCCCTGCTCGACGTCGAAGGGCGTCTTGCCGGGCGCGAGGCCGGTGCGGTTGCCGACGCGGAAGATGTGCGTATCGACGGCCATCGTCGGTTCGCCGAACGCCACGTTCAACACCACGTTGGCGGTCTTGCGGCCGACACCCGGCAGCGCCTGCAGCGCCTCCCGGGACCGCGGCACGACCCCGCCGTGGAGATCGATCAACATCCCGGCGGTCGCGAGCAGGTTCTTCGCCTTGTTGCGGTAGAGGCCGATGGTGCGGACATGTTCGGTGATTCGCTCGAGCCCGAGCGCGCGCATCCGCGCCGGCGTGTTGGCGACGAGAAAGAGCCGCCGCGTCGCCTTGTTGACGCCCGCATCGGTCGACTGGGCCGACAGCAGCACGGCTGCCAGCAGCTCGAACACGTTGGTGTACTCGAGCTCGGTGAGCGGTTCCGGGTTCGCCGCCCGCAGCGTCGCGAAGAACGGTTCGATGTCGCGGACTTTCATCGGGAGGGCG
>CAZZWY010000518.1:0-3398 GCA_964657785.1 uncultured Acetobacteraceae bacterium | reverse complement strand
GACGCGTTGCCGACTTCGATCGCGTGCTCGGCGCCCAGCCGGCTGAGCAGGAACGAATCGACGGTGCCGACGCAGAGCGCCCCGGCGGCGGCGAGCTCGCGCTGCGGGTCGATGTCGTCCAGCAACCAGCAGAGCTTCAGCGCCGAGAACATCGGGTCGAGCGGCAGCCCGGAGCGCTGTCGCACCATCCGCTGCACCGGCGCGCTGCCCAGCATGTCGCGCAGGCCGGCGGTGCGCTGGTCCTGCCAGCTCAGCAGCGGCGTCAGCGCCGCGCCGTCGGCACGGCGCCAGACCAGCGCCGACTCGCGCTGCGTCGACAGGCCGACCGAGGCGATGGTCGCGTCGGGTCGCTGCGCCAGACACTGATGGACCGCCCGCTGCACGCTCTCCCAGAGCTCGCCCGCGTCCTGCTCGACCCAGCCCGGCGCCGGGTAGCGTTCAGCGAGCGCGGCAGTGGCCTTGGCGACCATCTTCCCGCTCGCGTCGACCAGCACGCACTTGGTGGCGCTCGTGCCCTGGTCGATGGCGAGGACGTGCGCCGCCATCTCAGCGACCCTTCTTCGCCGCGACGAGCGCGCGTGCCGCGTCGGCGATGCCGGCCGCCGTCAGGCCGAAATGCTCGAGCAGGAATTCGGTGGTGCCGGTCGGCGCGAAGCCGGGCACGCCGAGGATGCGCATCGGCGTCGGGTGGTTCTGCGACAGCAATTCCGCAACCGCCGAACCGAGACCGCCGTGGACGATGCCCTCCTCGACGGTGACGACCGCGCCGGTGTCGCGCGCGGCGGCGAGCACCGTGTCGGCGTCGAGCGGCTTGACCGAGGCGGCGTTGACGACCCTCGCGTCGATGCCCCGCTCGGCGAGTTGCGCCGCGGCGGCGAGCGCCCGCGAGACCATCGTGCCGACGGCGATCAGCGTCACGTCGTGCCCCGGCCTCAGGATCGTGGCCTTGCCGAGAGCAAACGCCGCCCCCGGCGGCGTCACGGCCGGGACCTTGAAGCGACCGATGCGCAGGAAGGCCGGCTTCCCGGAAGCGACGACAGCGCGCATCGCCGCCCGTGTCTCGTCCGGGTCGGCCGGCACGATCACCGCCAGGTCGCCGACCGCGCGCATCCAGGCCAGGTCTTCGATCGAGTGGTGGGTCGGCCCGAGCTCGCCGTAGGCCATCCCGGGGCTCATGCCGCACAGCACGACCGGGAAGTCGGAGTAGACGACGTCCGCCTTGATCTGCTCCATCGCCCGGCCGGTCAGGAAGGGCGATGCCGCGCAGACGAAGGGCAAATAGCCACCGTTGGCGAGACCGGCGGCGACGCCGACCATGTTCTGTTCGGCGATGCCGACGTTGACGACGCGCTCGGGAAATTCCTTGCGGAAGCCGCCCAGGTTGCTGGAACCGACCGAGTCGTTGCAGACGGCGACGATGCGCGCGTCGCTGCGGGCCAAAGCACTCAGTTCCTCGGCAAACGCCTGCCGGCAATCGAAGGTGCCGGTGCTCGTGTCTTCCCTGCTCATGACGGCTGTCCCAGTTCTTTCAGCGCCGCCTCGACCTGCGCCGCGCTCGGCACCTTGTGGTGCCACTCGACACCGTGCTCCATGAACGAAACGCCCTTGCCCTTGACGGTGTCGGCGATGACGACGCGCGGCTTGTCGCCCCGCGGCGCCGTGAATGCGGCCAGCAACTCGCCGTGCGCGTGGCCGTCGACCGCCAGCACCTCCCAGCCGAACGCCCGCCACTTGTCGGCGAGCGGCTCGAGTTCGTTGGTGTCGGCGGTGCCCGCCCCTTGCTGCAGGCGGTTGCGGTCGACGACGGCGGTCAGCGAACCCAGCCCGCGATGCGCCGCGTACATCGCCGCCTCCCAGTTGCTGCCTTCCTGGAGCTCGCCGTCGCCGAGGACGACGAACGTACGCCAGTCCTGACCGGCGAGTTGCGCTGCGGTCGCACAGCCGACGGCGACCGGCAGGCCATGGCCGAGCGGCCCGGTATTCGTCTCGACGCCCGGTACCTTGCGACGGTTCGGGTGGCCGTTCAACGGCGACAGCGGCTGGACGAAATGCGCCAGGCGCGACGCCTCGAAGAACCCGCACGTCGCGAGCGTCGTGTAGAGCGCCGCGGCGCAGTGGCCCTTGCTCAGGATGAAGCGGTCGCGGTTCGGCCACTGCGGCTCGAGCGGATCGAGGCGCAACACCGCGACGAACAAGGTCGTCAGGATGTCGGTCACCGAGAGATCGCCGCCGACGTGCCCGAGACCTGCGCCGGCGATGACGCGCAGCACCTGGGCCCGGACGGCGGTGCTCGCGGTCACCAGCAGTTGGACTCGCTCGTCGGACGTGGCGCCCTCGAACCGATGACGCTGCGCCGCCCAGCGCGCGGCGGCAGCCGGGTCGGCCGTCAGCGGCCTCGAGGCCTCGGTGTCAGCGAACGAATCCGGGCGAACATCCCACGTGGTTTGCATAAATATTTGATCTTGAATCAATAGTCGATAGTTTAGTCCAGTGGTCTGGGGGTGGACCATCAGGGTTTTCCAGCGGCCGCGGCACGCGCGGCGGGCGCCGGCTCACTCACTTCCGCGGCAGCGGCGCCAGCACGGCGCGGATCTTTCCGGTGAAGTCGGCGCGCCGGGCGAGGTTGTCGTAGACCATCGCGTCGGCGTGAATTTCGGTCGTGCCCTGCGTCAGGATGACCGGCAGCGGGGTCGTCACCTGCTCGGTCGCCTGGACGTAGTGAAGAAACTCGCTGCGGAATTCGATCGCGAGCTCGCTGGCCGTTGCCGCCCGGGTGAGGTGCGCGTCGCCTTTGAGCACCACCTCGCTGCCGTCCTTGTTCGACAGGGCGGACCGGCCGGTCGCGACGGTCACGCGGCCGTCCTTCGCGATCGACTGCAGGCGGGGGTTGTCGATTTCGATCGTCTCGGTGTCGGGATAGTGCCGCATCAGGTCGCCTTCGAGCTGCGTCGTCTTCGCGCCGTCGGGCGCGAAGCGCTGCACGAGGAAGTCCGTCATCGTGTAGTCGGGCGTGTGCCGCAGCGGCGCAGCGGCGCGGCCGTCTTCGAAGAGCGGCGTGTTCTTGACCAGCCACCAGCTGCCGAGCGCGAGCAGCGCCATCAGCAGCAGCGGCAGATAGGTGCCGAGCAGGTCGGGCACGCGGCGCAGCATCCGCCCGGCGCCGGTCGGGGCGGCGGCTGCCGGCGCGAGGGCCGGCGCGTCGTCCGGTCGTCGCCCGATGCGGCCGGCCGCGGCGCCGCCGTCAGCGCTCGCCACTGTCGAGCGTCACCAGATGACCGGCGAGCAGCCCGGCATAGCGGCCCGCCGCCGTCAGCAGCAGATCGCAGCATTCGCGCGCAGCGCCCTGCCCGCCGCGCGCCGTGGTGACATACGCCGCGACAGCCCGCACCTCGATATGC
>CAZZWY010000517.1:0-3402 GCA_964657785.1 uncultured Acetobacteraceae bacterium | reverse complement strand
ACAAGGTGCGCGCCAACGTGATCTGCCCGGGCTTCGTGCGCACGCCGCTGGTCGAAAAGCAGATTCCCGAGCAGTCGCGGGCACTCGGCATCAGCGAGGAAGACGTCGTCAAGAAGGTGATGCTGAAGGAGACGGTCGACGGCGAATTCACGACCGCAGAAGACGTCGCGGAGGTCGCGCTGCTGTTCGCCGGCTTCGAGACGAACGCCCTGACCGGCCAGTCGCTCGTCGTGAGCCACGGCTGGTTCATGCAGTAGCCGGATGGAACCCGGGCGCTACCAGAGCTTCGCGATCGGAAACACCACCCCGGCGAAGAGGCCGGTCGATCCCGGCGAGGGGCGCCAGGCGCGGGACACGCCCACATCGAGGGTGAGCTCCTTGGTCGGGCTGTAGGTGAGCGCCGCGAGCAGCTGTGAACCGTCCCCGGTCCCGCCCTGGCGGGTGCCGGAGAGTTCGGCGGTCGCGCCCCAATGCGCCGAGATCGGCGTCGAGAACGCCGCTGAAGCACCGAGCCGGGCCCGCCCCGCCCCCGCGTCGGGCGCGCCGAGGCGAGTGGCGTTGAGGTTGAGGTCGAGATGGACCGGCCCGAGATCGCGGCTGAAGATCGTGTTGAGCGTGTAGTCGGCCTTGCCGCTGCCGAGGCCGTGGCCGGCGCTCGGCACGGTGGCGCCGAGTTCGGCACCGAACGCAGTCGCCTCGTCGACGAGCCAGGCGTGCTTGAGGGCGAACGTGGTGTCGCCGGCGCCCTGCACGCTGCCATCCGAATCGTGCTGCCAGACGTGGGCTTCGCCGCCGATCAGCAGGCCCCATTCCGGGCTGAATCCGAGCTTGAGCAGAAACGGCAGGCTGGTGCGGCGGGCGTCGCTCGCGCGCGTTCGCAAGCCGCCGATTTCGGCCTCGATCTGTCCGGGCGCCGGCAGTTGCGCCGGGTTCGAGACGGAAGGGCGGTACGGCGTGATCGGTGCGAAGTCGTCGGCCGCGCGGGCACCACCGGCGGTGGCGGTGGCCAGGGCGAGGGCGGCCAGGGCGACCACGGCGCAGGTCGGGAAGGCAGGACGGAACATCTCGAGAGCAGCGAGGCATCGCAGGTGGTGGCGGCATGCCATCATCGGCCTCTTTGGCCTGCTCGCCGGCAGAAAATACCCGGAACCTGCCCCGGGTGAGCGCGATCGAACCTCCTGTGATCACCTGGCTGCGCCGCCCCGACGAACCGCTTCCCGACACCCGCCGCGCCCTGCCTCCGGGCAGCGATGCGCCCGGGCTGCTCGCGGCAGGAGGCGACCTCGGGCCGACCCGCCTCGCCGAGGCGTATTCGAAGGGCGTCTTTCCCTGGTACAGCGAGGGCCAGCCGGTGCTTTGGTGGTCCCCCGACCCTCGCATGGTGCTGCAGGTCGCGAACTTCCGGCTCTCGCGGTCGCTGCGCAAGACAGTGCAGAAGTTCGCCCGCAGCCCCGATTGCGAAGTGCGCATCGACACCGCATTCCGGCGCGTCATCGCTGCCTGCGCCGGCACGCCGCGCGAGGGGCAGGACGGGACCTGGATCGTCCCGGAAATGCAGCGTGCCTACGCGCAGTGGCATGGGCTCGGACAGGTGCACAGCTTCGAGACCTGGATCGGCGATGAACTCGTCGGCGGCCTCTACGGCGTCAGCCTCGGTCGGATGTTCTACGGCGAGTCGATGTTTTCCCACCGCACCGATGCGTCGAAGATCGCCCTCGCCGCGCTCGTCTGCTTCTGCCGCGAGCAGGGCGTGCCGATGATCGACTGCCAGCAGAACACCCGGCATCTCGCGTCGCTGGGCGCGGCGGAAATGCGCCGCCACGAGTTCGAAGCCCGGCTGGACGCCTGTCTGCGGGAACCGCCGATCCGGGATTGGTCCTATGATTCTTCGCTGTGGCGGAATCTCGCTCACAGCGCCTCGCAGCAGGATCCCGGCCCGTGACCTACCCCAAAGAGCTTCCGCTCGCTTCACTGCAGTTCTACGCGACGGCGCCCTACGCTTGCAGCTATCTGGAGGGCCGGATGGCGCGGTCCCAGGTGGCGACGCCCAGCCACCTCATCCACGCCGATGCCTATTCCGGGCTCGTGGCCAACGGCTTTCGCCGCAGCGGGATGTTCACCTACCGGCCGTACTGCGACGGCTGCAAGGCGTGTCTGCCGCTGCGCATTCCGGTCGCGACGTTCCAGCCCACGCGCAGCCAGCGCCGGGCGCTGGCGGCGCACACGAACCTCGAAGCGCGGGTGCTGCGGCTCTGCTTCGTCCCGGAGCACTACCAGCTCTACCTGCGCTATCAGGCCGGCCGACACCTCGGCGGCGGCATGGATCACGACAGTGTCGACCAGTACACCCAGTTCCTGCTGCAGAGCCGGGTCAATTCGCGGCTCGTCGAATTCCGCGAGCCGGCTGCGGACGGCCTCGGCCCGCTCAAGATGGTGTCGATCCTGGATGTGCTCAACGATGGCCTGTCGGCCGTCTACACCTTCTACGAGCCCGAGCCGAAGAAGAGCTACGGCACCTACAACGTGATGTGGCAGATCGAGCAAACGCGCCTCCTGAAGCTGCCCCACGTCTACCTCGGCTACTGGATCGCGCAGAGCCCGAAGATGGCCTACAAGGCGCATTTCGCGCCGCACGAATTGCTCGTCAGCGGCCGCTGGCAGCGCCCGCCCGATCTCGGTCCGGTGGCTCCCGGCGCCGCGGGTCCTGGCGCCGAACCAGGCTGACGACTGCCTCTGCCAGCGCCAGGCTGGCCGTGAGGCCGGGCGACTCGATGCCGTAGAGGTTCACGAGGCCGGCGACGCCGTGGTCGGCCGGGCCTTGCAGCACGAAGTCGTCGGTGTGCCGAAGTTTCGGCCGGACGCCCGCATACGCCGGTTGTAACGCGCCGTCGGGCAGGCCCGGCCAGTAGCGCCGGATCGCCGCCTCGAACGCCGGCGACCGGGCTGGATCGACGCGGTAATCGAGGGCGTCCGGATCGGGTGTCGCCAGCCACTCGACATCCGGTCCGAATCGCGTCTGGCCGGCGAGATCGAGCGTGAGGTGAATGCCGAGACCGCCCGGCTCGGGCACGGGGTAGATCAACCGGCTGAACGGCGTGCGCCCGGCCAACGCGAAGTAGTGACCCTTCGCGTGGCGCACCGACGGCACCTGCGCGGCCGGCAGACCGCGGGTTCCGGCGGCGAGGCCGGGCGCCCAGAGCCCGGCGGCGTTGATCACGATGCGCGAGGCGATCTTCGTCGGCATATCGCCGCCGACACTGACGACATGGCTCCGGGTGCCGGTGCCAATGCCGGCATCGATGCCCAGAACCGGCGAGCACAGCGCCACGACCCCCCCGGCCGCCTCGAGCTCGCCCTGCAGCGACAACATCAGCGCGTGGCTGTCGACAATACCGGTCGACG
>CAZZWY010000516.1:0-3406 GCA_964657785.1 uncultured Acetobacteraceae bacterium | reverse complement strand
AACGTCACCAGGTACTCGTAGAAGCTCGCCGGGCCGCCGTCCCCGGCGCGGCGCGGGAGGATGCCGCCGGCGCGACCGTGGTGCCAGATGCCGGCGTCCGGGTCGGTGTAGTCCTCGGAGTGGACGAGCGAGGTCGTCATGTCGAGCACCTGCCGGACGGTCGCGTCGCCGATGCCGCTCGGCGCGAGTTCGGGCACGCACACGCCGACCGGCGTGGCCGGGTCGAGGCGCCCCTCGACGATCAGCGACGCGGCGATCAGGCCGAAGAACGACTTCGTCACCGACCAGGCGAGGTGCGGCCGATGCGCCGCGAGCGCGCCGAAATAGCGCTCGTAGACGATGCGGCCGCGGTGCAGCACGACGATGCCGTCGGTGTAGTTGGCGTCGAGCGACTCGCCCCAGGTCGAGGTCGACGTGCCGCCGATCGGCGTGAAGCGGACGGCGTCGAGGTCGTCACGGTCGGCCCGCGGCAGCACCGCGACCGGGCCGTCGCCGCGCGGCACGCACTTCGTCGGCACCAGTTCGCGGATGTGCGAGTAAGCCCAGCGCAGCTTCGGGAATGTGTACATGCCGCCGTCGTCGAAACGCACCTGCCGGGAAGGCGGCGGCGGCGCGCCCTGCATCCAGCCGAGCAGGTTGGGGTCGCTGGCCGCGGCGCTGAGCGGCGGGGCGGGCGGGACGGGGGACGAGAGGTCGGTCACGCCGTTCGCAGTCGGTCGGTCTGGATCGGTGGGCTGGACGAGCGCCCGGATCTGCGCCAGGGCGCCGGGATCGTCGAGGGTACTCAGGTCGCCGGGCTCGCGGCCTTCGCAGACCGCCTGGATCGCGCGGCGCAGCATCTTGCCCGACCGCGTCTTCGGCAGCAGGCCGACGAAGTGCACCCGCGCCGGCCGCGCGACGCCGCCGAGCTGGCGGTCGACCGTCTTCATGATCTCGCCCTCGAGCGCCAGCCGGGCGGCCGCGTCGTCGGCCCCGGCAAGCGCATCGCGCGCGACGACGAAGGCCATCGCGACCTGCCCCTTCAACGCATCGGCGACGCCGACGACCGCCACCTCGGCCACCTTCGGGTGGCTCGCGATGCTCTCCTCGATCTCGCGCGTGCCGAGCCGGTGGCCGGCGACGTTGATCACGTCGTCGGTGCGGCCGAGGATGTAGTGGTAGCCGTCGGCGTCGCGCACCGCCCAGTCGAAGGTGCTGTAGAGGCTGCGACCGGGCACGTTCGACCAGTACGTCGCGACGAAGCGCGCGTCGTCGCGCCAGACGGTCTGCATGCAGCCCGGCGGCAGCGGGTGGGCGATGCAAAGCACGCCCTTGCGGTCGGGCAGGACGATGTCGTCGCCGCTGGCCTCGTCGACCAGGCGGACGTCGTAGCCGTACATCGCGAAGCCCGGGCTGCCGAGGCGGCTCGGCTGCGGCGCGACACCGTTGGCGACGGTGAGGATCGGCCAGCCGGATTCGGTCTGCCAGTAGTTGTCGATGACCGGTTTGCCGATCGCGTCGGCGATCCAGCGCGCGGTCGGTTCGTCGAGCGGTTCGCCGGCGAGGAAGAGCGCGCGCAATGAACCCAGGTCGTGCCGGGCCAGGTGCGCCGGGTCCTGGCGCTTGAGGACGCGGATCGCCGTCGGCGCGCTGAACATGACGCTGACGCGGTACTTCTCGACGAGCTGCCACCAGATGCCGGCGTCGGGCCGCGTCGGCAAGCCTTCGTAGAGGATCGTCGCCATGCCGGCGATCAGCGGCGCGTAGACGATGTAGCTGTGGCCGACCACCCAGCCGATGTCGCTGGTGCAGAAGAAGGTCTCGCCCGGTTGGCCGCCGAAGATCAGCGGGATGCTCGCCGCGAGCGCGACCGCCCAGCCGCCGGTGTCGCGCTGCACGCCCTTCGGCCGGCCGGTGGTGCCGCTCGTGTAGAGCAGGCAGCTCGGATGGGTCGACGGCAGCCACTCGCAGGGCACGGCGGTCGCGAGGTGGCGTTCGCGCAGCGGCGCGTGGTCGACGTCGCGGCCGGCGACGCGCGCCATCGGCGCGAGGCCGCGATCGATCAGCAGCACCTGCGCGGGCCGGTGCGACGCGAGCTCGATCGCCGCGTCGAGCAGGGGCTTGTAGGCGACGACCTTGCCCGAGCGGCTGCCCGCGTCGGCGCTGACGATCACCTTGGGCTCGGCGTCGTGGATCCGGCTCGCCAGGCTGCCGCTCGCGAAGCCGCCGAAGACGACGCAGTGGATCGCGCCGATCCGGGCGCAGGCGAGCATCGTGAAGACCGCCTCGGGAATCATCGGCAGGTAGAGCAGCACCCGGTCGCCACGGCCGACGCCGAGTTCCTGGAGGCAGGCCGCCATGCGCTGCACTTCGTCGTGCAGCGCGGAAAAGCTGTAGACCTGTTCCTCGCCGGTCTCGGTCGAGACCCAGATCAGCGCGTTCTGGTCCGCGCGCTCGACGAGATGGCGGTCGACGGCGTTGTGGCAGAGATTCGTCGTGCCGCCGACGAACCAGTCGGCGAACGGCGGCCGGCTCGCGTCGCAGACGGTGTCGAAGGGCCGCTGCCAATCGATCCGCAGCGCCTGCTCGGCCCAGAAACCGTCGCGGTCGGCGAGCGAGCGCGCGTGGAAGTCGGCGTAGGTCGACATGACGGTCAGATCGCGACGACGACGCGGCCGCGAATCCGCCCCTGCATCAGCGATTCGGCGTTCTCGATCGCGGCGTCGAGCGGGATCTCGGTCGTGATCGCATCCAGCTTGGCGGCCGTCAGGTCCGTCGCGAGACGCGCCCAGGCGGCGCGCCGCAGCGCGATCGGCGCCATCACGCTGTCGATGCCGGCGAGCGTCACGCCGCGCAGGATGAATGGCATGACGCTGCCCGGCAGGTCCAAGCCCTGCGCCAGGCCGCAGGCGGCAACGACGCCGCCGTAGCGCGTCTGCGCCAGCGCGTTGACGAGCGTGTGGCTGCCGACCGCGTCGACGACGGCCGCCCAGCGCTCCTTCTGCAGCGGCTTCTTGCCCGGCGCGTTCAGCTCGGCGCGGTCGATCACGGCCGCGGCGCCGAGCCCGGTGAGGTAGTCGGCTTCCGACGCCTTGCCGGTCGCCGCGACGACCCGGTGACCGAGCGCCGAAAGCAACGCGACCGCCACGCTGCCGACGCCCCCGGTCGCACCGGTCACAAGCACCTCGCCAACGCCGGGTTCGAGCCCGTGGCGCTCGAGCGCGAGCACGCAGAGCATCGCCGTGTAGCCGGCGGTGCCGATCGCCATCGCCTGCCGGGTCGTGAACGCCGGCGGCAGCGCGACGAGGCCGTCGCCGGCGAGCCGCGCCTTTTCCGCGAGGCAACCCCAGCGCGTCTCGCCGGCGCCCCAGCCGTTGTGGACGACCGTGTCGCCCGGCTTCCACGCGGGATGCGAGCTTTCGAGCAC
>CAZZWY010000515.1:0-3408 GCA_964657785.1 uncultured Acetobacteraceae bacterium | reverse complement strand
GATGAAGCGCCCGTCTCGCCGGGTGCGCGAATCGGCAACGACGATGTTGAAGAAGGGGCGCTTCTTGGCGCCGCCGCGAGCGAGTCGAATGACGACCATGGTGAGTCCTTGGAGATTGAGCTTGCGAAGTAAAGGAGCGCGGTATTTTCCGGCTAACCGAGCATTATAGCGTCAGACCCGTCGAGAAAGGACTTCCATGACTGCGCCCCGGCTGACGATCCGTCCCAGCACCCCGAACGACCTGCCCGCGATCACCGCGATCTACGCCTGGAACGTGCTTCACGGCACCGGCACCTTCGAGCTCGATCCGCCCACCGAGCCGGACATGGCGCAGCGCCGGGAAGCGGTGCTCGGCAACGGCCTGCCGTGGCTCGTCGCCGCACGCGGCGACACGGTGATCGGCTACGCCTACGCCAACCACTTCCGGCCGCGCCGTGCCTACCGGTTCTGCCTCGAGGATTCCGTCTACCTCGCCGCCGAAGCGACCGGGCAAGGCGTGGGCAAGCTCCTGCTGGCCGAGTTGATGGCGCAGTGCGAGGCGGCGGGCGCGCGCCAGATGCTCGCGGTGATCGGCGACTCGGCGAACCTTGCCTCGATCCAGCTGCACCGACGTTTCGGCTTCGAAGACGCCGGGATCCTCAAGGCCTCGGGCTGGAAATTCGGTCGCTGGCTCGACGTCGTCATCCTCCAGAAAGCGCTCGGCGCGGGCGCCGGGACGACTCCGGTCGACGCGGTGGTCGGAGCCACTTCTTGAACGAACTGGCGGCGCCCTACCGCTCCAAGACGATCGCCACCTGGGTCGCCTTCCTCGGCGGCGCGCTCGGGCTTCACCGCTTCTATCTGCACGGGCTCAAAGACCGGTGGGGATGGCTTTTCCCGGTGCCGACGCTGGTCGGCGTCTACGGCGTGCTGCGGATGCGGCGCTTCGGCATCGACGACCGGACCGCCTGGCTCTTGATCCCGTTGCTCGGCCTCGTGCTCTCGGTGGTGACGGTCACCGCGATCGTCTACGGCCTCACGCCGGACGACAAATGGAACGCGCGCCACAACCCGAGCGGGCCGCAGCACCGCACCGGCTGGTCGACGGTCATCGGCGTGATGCTCGCGCTCGTGATCGGCGCCGGCGTGCTGATGGCGACGATCGCCTTCACCGCCCAGCACTACTTCGAATACACCGCGCCGCCGTGATCGCCCGCGTGGGTGGGCTGAGCCCCTTCAGCCCAACGCGATCTCGACGTGCGAGTTGAAGAACTCGCGCGGGCCGCGGAAATCCCGCAGCCGCTCGAGCAGCATCGCGAAGTCGGTGGCATCGTCGATCGGATTGAACTGCTCGGTGCCGATCGCGAGCACGGGCGCACCGTCGTACGCATGGAAATAGGCGACGTAGGCGTCGCAGAGCCGCCGCAGGTAGTCGTGCGGCATCGTCTGTTCGATGCCGATGCCGCGCCGGCGGATGCGGTCCAGCAGCGTGTCGGGCGCCGCCTGCAGCCAGATGACGAGATCGGGCTCGGCGATCTGCGGCGCGATCTGCGCGTACATCTGCTGGTAGAGCCGGAATTCGTCGTCGCTCAGGTTCAGGCGGGCGAAGAGCGCGTCCTTCGCGAAGAGAAAGTCGGCGACGACGCCGTGCCCGAACATGCCCGGCTGCGCCGCCTGCTGCATCTGCTTGACGCGCTGGAACAGGAAAAAGAGCTGGGTCTGGAACGCGTAGCCCGGCATGTCGCCGTAGAAGCGGCCCAGGAAGGGATTTTCGTCGGCCGCCTCCAGCAACAGATCGGCACCGAGGTGCGCGGCGAGGCGCCGCGCGAGCGAACTCTTGCCGACGCCGATCGGCCCCTCGATCACGATATGCCTGAATCGTGCGAGACCGGTCGACTCGTCGGCGGCCGTCACCAGGCAGCTTCCAGATACGGCAGCCGCGTGATGCGCTGCGCCGCCACCGCCGGCAACAGGTCGACGACGCGGCCGAGCCTCGGCAGCACCTGCTGCGGCGCGATCTCCGCCAGCGGCAGCAGCACGAAGGCGCGCTCCTGCAAGCGCGGATGCGGCACGGTCAGCGTCGCGGTGGCGAGTCGCTCGTCGCCGAAGAACAGCAGATCGAGGTCGAGCGTTCGCGGCGCATTGCGGTGCGGCCGCTCGCGACCGTGGTGGCGCTCGATGCGCTGCAGCTCGACGAGCAGCGCCGCCGGGTCGAGCGCCGTCTCGATCAGGACCGCGGCGTTCAGGTAGTCCGGTCCCGGCGCGTCGACCGGCGCCGACCGGTAGAGCGACGACGCGGCGACGAGACGCGTCCGCGGCAGCCGGGCGATCTCGACGAGCGCCTCGCGCAGCGTCGTCTCGAGTTCGCCGAGATTGGCGCCGAGGCCGATGGCCGCGACGGCGACCGGGGAGTTCGCGGCGGGCCCCATTCAATCGACGGCCGAACACGCCAGGTTGCGAAACAGCTCGCGCAGCTCGGCAGCCTGCCCCGGCGCCTGGGCGAGCATCACCCCGAACATCTGCTCGGCCGGGTCGACGAAGAACATCGTGCCCGATGCGCCGCTCCAGCCGTAGCTGCCGACCGAACCCGGGTCGCTCGCGAGCCCGGCGACGAGCCGCACCGCGACGCCGAGCCCGAAGCCGTACCCGGGCGGCAGCAGGCCCGAGGCGGCCGGGATCGCGCCGAGGTGGTCGGCGGTCATCAGCTCGACGGTCTTGCGGCCGAGCAGCCGCGCGCCGTCGAGCCGGCCGCCGCCGAGCAGCATCTGCAGGAAGCGGGCGTAGTCGGTGGCGGTCGAGACCAGGCCGCCGCCGCCCAGCTCGAGCGCGATCACGCGTCGCGGGTCGCCGAGGCGAACGGTCGCGCCGGTGTCCGGGTCGAGGCCGTTCGGCTGGGCGATGCGGTGCTGCTGCGCCGCCGGCACCGAAAAGCCGGTGTCGACCATGCCGAGCGGGCCGAGGACGGCCGACTGCAGCTGCTCGCCCAGCGTGCGGTCGGCGACGACCTCGACCAGCCGGCCGAGCACGTCGGTCGCGCGGCTGTACTCCCAGGCGGTGCCCGGCGAATCGGCGAGCGGCAGCGCGGCGAGCACGCGGCTCAGCTCGGCGTTGCTGCGGCGCGGCGAACGAAGGTTGGCGTCGAGGTAGGCCTGCACGACCGGTGACGGCGGCAGGAACTCGTAGCTGAAGCCGGCGGTGTGGCGGAGCAGGTCGTGGACCGTCATCGCCCGGCCGGGAGCGACGCGCTCGAGGCGGCCGTCGCGTTCGACACCGACCGTCGTCGAGGCGAACTCGGGCAGGTAGCGCGCCACCGCATCGTCGAGCCGGACGAGCCCGCGCTCGAACAGCTGCAGCGCGGCGACCGACACCACCGGCTTGGTCATCGAGTGGATGCGAAAGATCGCGTCGCGCGGCATCGGCGCCGGCGCC
>CAZZWY010000514.1:0-3416 GCA_964657785.1 uncultured Acetobacteraceae bacterium | reverse complement strand
CGATGTGACGTGTTGCGTCGCAAAATCACAGCTTGCGTCGCTGGAACGCGTCAACCCTCGCGGGGATCAGGCGGCCGCTCGGTACCCTCGTGGGATGGCCCCCAGCAGCCGCCTCGTGTACTCCTGCTCCGGCCGGTCGAGGATCTGCCCGACGCTCGCCTGCTCGACGACCTCGCCGTCCTTCATCACCAGCACCTCGTCGGCCATGAAGCGCACCACGGCGAGGTCGTGGCTGATGAAGATGTAGGCGAGGCCGAGTTCGTCCTGCAGGTCCTTGAGTAGGTTCAGGACCTGCGCCTGCACCGAGACGTCGAGCGCGCTGACGGCCTCGTCGAGCACCAGCACTTCGGGGTTCAGGGTCAGGCAGCGGGCGATGGCGACGCGCTGGCGTTGCCCGCCGGAGAATTCGTGCGGGTACTTCTGCATCGCCGCGTCGTCGAGGCCGACCTTCTTCAAGAGCGCCCGGGCCCGGGCCTCGCGTTCGGCGGGGTTCGCGCCGACGCCGTGGATCGTCATCGGCTCGACCAGCGTCTGGCCGATCGTGAAGCGCGGGTTGAGCGAGGCGTACGGGTTCTGGAACACGACCTGGATGCGCTTTCGCATCGGCAGCATCTCGCCCTTCGACAGCGCCAGCAGGTCGATGCCGTCGAAGCTGACGCTGCCGCCGACCGGCCCGCCGGCGGGCTCGTGCAGGCGCAGCAGCGCCAGCCCCATCGTCGTCTTGCCGGACCCCGATTCACCGACGACGCCGAGCGTGTGCCCCTGCCGCAACCGGAACGTCGCGCCGCGCACCGCGCGAAACTCGCGCCGGCCGAAGACGCCGCTCGGAATCCAGAAGCTCTTCGTCAAGGCGTTCGCCTCGATGATGACGCGCGCATTCGGGTCCTTCGGCTTCGAGAGGGTCTTGGCGAGGGCCGCCCCGCCCGCCGCGCCGCGCCCGGCGATGTGGTCGTCGATCACCATCAGCCGCGGCGAGCGCTGCTCGAGCGTCGGCCGGCAGGCGAGCAGCGCCCGGGTGTAGGCGTCCTGCGGCGCGTTGAAGATGGCCGCGACCTCGCCCTGCTCGCGCACCGCGCCGTGGCGCATCACGACGATGCGGTCGGCGATCTCGCCGACGACACCGAGGTCGTGGCTGATGAAGAGCATGCTCATGCGGTGCTTCGACTTGAGCGTCGCGAGCAACTCCATGATCTGGCGCTGGATCGTCACGTCGAGCGCGGTCGTCGGCTCGTCGGCGATCAGGAGCTTCGGCTCGCAGGCGAGCGCCATCGCGATCATCACCCGCTGCTGCTGGCCGCCCGAGAGCTGGTGCGGATACGCCGCGAGGCGTCGCTTCGGCTCGGGCAGCCCGACCTCGGCGAGCAGCGCTTCGGCGCGCGCCCGGGCGGCGCGGCCGCCCAACCCCAGGTGACGACGCAGCGTCTCGACGATCTGCTGGCCGACGGTGAAGACCGGGTTCAGCGACGTCATCGGGTCCTGGAAGACGCAGGCGATCTCCTTGCCGCGCAGGCGCTGCAGCTCGGGCAGCGACGCGGCCAGCATATCGCGGCCCTGGAACGTGATCGCGCCGCTGCGCTCGGCGTTGTCGGGCAGCAGGTTCAGGATCGACATCGCCGTCACGCTCTTGCCCGAGCCGGATTCGCCGACGAGCGCGATCGTGCTGTTCTCGGGCAGCTCGAAACTCACGCCCTTGACCGCCTCGAAGCGCTGGACGCTGCCCTTCTCCTTGCCGGTGCGAAAGGCGACACGGAGGTCGCGGAGGGACAGGAGCATGAGGTCGACTCGGCGGGTCAGAAGGGTGAGAGGCCCCGCACAGCAGGCGGAGAGCGATATAGTATGTGTATACCGGGCGACCGAATACACATCATGCGAACCAACATCGTGATCGACGACAAGCTCATGGCCGAGACGCTTCGCGCCACGGGCCTTCGCACCAAGCGCGAAGTGGTGGAACTCGGTTTGAAGACATTGCTGCGGCTGCGCGACCAGGCGGAGATTCGACAACTCCGCGGCAAGATTGCCTGGGAAGGCGATCTGAACGCCATGCGGCGTGACAAATGATCCTGGTCGATACCAGCGTCTGGATCGACTACCTGCGCGGAACCGTCACCTGGCAGACGGATCGACTCGACAGCCTGCTGCCTTCCGAAACCCTCGGCATCGGCGACCTCAACCTGACCGAGGTGCTGCAGGGCTGCCGCGCGCAGAAAGATTTCAACACCGCGCACCGGCTTTTGGAACAGCTGCAATTGGTCGTCCTGGGCGGCAGTGACGTGGCCGTGCCGGCCGCACGAAACTTTCGAAAGCTCCGCAGCCTGGGCAGGACCGTCCGTGGCACGCTGGACGTGGTCCTGGCGACTCGCTGCATCGTCAGCGGCTACCGCCTGCTGCACGACGACCGGGATTTCGATGCCTTCGAGCAGCATCTCGGCCTGCGATGCGTCACCGCGAGCGCTTGAGGACACGCTTCACTCCAACCCCCGCAGCTTCGGATCCAGCGCATCGCGCAGCGCATCGGTCATCAGCGAGAACGAGGTGACGAAGACCGCCATGAAGACCGTGGCCGCGGCGAGCTGCCACCAGTGGCCGAGGATCAGCTCGCTCTGGGCTTCGGCGAGCATCGTGCCCCACGACACCTGCTCCACGCCGACGCCGAGGCCGAGGTAGGAGAGGATCACCTCGGACTTGATGAAGCCGACGACGTTGATCGAGAGCTGCACCAGCACGACGTGGCTCACGTTCGGCAGGATGTGGCGGAACATCCGCGACGCCGTGCTCGCGCCGATGGCCTCGGCCGAGCGCACGTAGTCGCGCACCGAGTGCTTGATGAATTCGGCCCGCAGCAGCCGGTAGATGCCGGTCCAGCCCGCCAGGCCGAGGATCAGCACGACCGAGACGATGCCGCGCCCGAAGACCGCCGCGAAGGCGAAGATCAGCAGGATCCCGGGGATCGCGGTGAAGACGTTGTAGACCCACTCCAGCAGGTCGTCGACACGGCCGCCGAAGAAGCCGGCGAGCGCGCCGAGGAAGGTCCCGATCAAGGTCGCGAGGGCGGCCGCCGACAGGCCGACGAGGATCGAGATCTCCGCCCCCTTGATCGCCTTGGCGAGCACGTCGCGGCCGAGCCGGTCGCCGCCGAAGGGCAGCGTCGGCGACCGCGCAATCTCGGTCGTCTTGTATTTCTTCGCCGCCTCGGCCCACTCCTTGTAGCGCGGCGCGAGCGGGTCGATCGACGAGATGTCGACCGGCGGGCCGGTGGGCGTGGCGATCGCGACCGAATCGGTCTTCGGGGCCGGGCCGAGGAAGGTCGGCGGCGCATCCGGCACACCGCGTTCGACCTGCCAGTCGGCAGCGACCAGCCCCGCGCTCGCGGCGAAGACCAGCCCGAGCGAGAGCACGACGACGACGAGGGAGAT
>CAZZWY010000513.1:0-3420 GCA_964657785.1 uncultured Acetobacteraceae bacterium | reverse complement strand
GCTTCGTGCCGGTCGGCTCGCCGGTCTTGAACATCGCGAGCATCCTGTCCGTCACCGCATAGCCGCCCGCGGCGTTGCCGGCGCCGAGCAGCACGGCGATGAAGCCGATCGACTGCTCGGCGCCCGTGCTGGCGTTGAGCAGCGCGTCGATGCCACCGACGACGACGATGCCGTGGACGAAGTTCGACCCCGACATCAACGGCGTGTGCAGGATGGCCGGCACGCGGCCGATGATCACCCAGCCGGCGAAGCCGGCGAGCATGAAGAGGTAGAGGGCGACGAAGCCGCTGATGCCGAAATCGAGGGTCATGGCTGCTTTCTGAAGGATTCGAGTCAGGCCGCTTCGACGACCGGCTTCGCGGAGGCGTTGTCGCCCACCCGAGCGGCCTGGCGCTTGTCGACGCCGTCGTGCGTCAGCACCGTTCCGGCGAGGATCCTGTCGTCCCAGTCGATCTCGACGACGTTGTTCCTGAGCATCAAGGCGAGCAGGTTGTATTGGTTCTTGGCGTAGAGCTCGCTCGCGTCCTCGGCCAGCAGCGACGCCACGTTCAGCGGCGCGACGATGCGCACCCTGCCGACCTGCACGGTCTCGCCCGGCACCGTGTCCTCGCAGTTGCCGCCGCCTTCGGCCGACAGGTCGACGATCACCGCGCCCGCTTTCATGCCGGCGACCTGGGCCTGGCTGATCAGCTTCGGCGACGGCCTGCCGGGAATGGCCGCGGTGGTGATGACCAGGTCGGCGCCCTGGATGTGCGCGGTGAGGACGGCATCGACCGCCGTGTGCTCCTCGGTGCTCAGCGCCCGTGCATAGCCGCCCTTGCCGCGGGCGTCGATGCCGGTGTCGACGAAGCTCGCGCCGAGCGAGCGCGCCTGCTCCGCCGTTTCCGGCCGCACGTCGTAGCCCTCGACCACCGCGCCCAGCCGATGCGCCGTCGCGATCGCCTCCAGCCCGGCGACGCCGAGGCCCATCACCAGCACCTTCCCCGGCCCGATCGCACCGGCCGCGGTCGTCGTCTTCGGCAGCATGCGGGCCAGTTGCGTCGCGCCGAGCACGACCGCGTAGTAGCCGGCGAGCGCGGACTGGCTCGAGAGCGCATCCATCGCCTGCGCCCGGCTGATGCGCGGCACCCGCTCCATCGCGAAGCAGGTGATGCGCCTGTCGAGCAGGTGCTGCACGAGCGCCGCTTCGCGCTCGGCGTAGACGAAGCAGATCAGGATCGCGCCCGGCTTCATCGCGTCGACGACGGCGAGTGCGGGTGGCTGCACGGCGAGCACCACGTCGGCCTGCGCGACGAGTGCGGCCGGGTCGGCGACGAAGGCGACGTTCGGGTAGGCGGCGTCGTCGAGGTACAAGCTCTCGGCGGCACCCGTCTGCATCTGCAGCCGTGCGCCGAGCTTGTACAGCTTGGCCGCCACCGAGGGCGTCACGGCGACCCGGCCTTCATGCGGCAGGGTCTCTTTGAGGATGGCGACATTGACGTACATGAGGCGGGGGTGCGGTTCGTTTCGGAGGGGCGGGTGCGTCGATTCGGTGAAGACTGCGCGCGCCCTCCATCGGGGTCTGTGCGCTGCCAGACGCACCGACGGTGTCGAATTGCAAAGCGGAAGGGACGGTGGTGTCGCCGAGAACGAGACACCATCGGATCGATGCATCGGTTCGCGATGACGGCGGCCTACAACAGCGCGGCGTACGACTTCCGGTCGGTCCGGTAGCAGCTGCAAGCGGCTTCCTCGAGCCCGGGGCGATCCAGGACCGTCATCCGACCCCGCCGGTATTCGATCAGGCTGTCTCGCTGGAGCGCGCTCGCGGCCGCGGTCACGCCGACCCGCCGTACGCCGAGCATCAAGGCCAGGAACTGCTGCGTGACGTAGAAGGAATCGGTGTGGGCACGGTCACGGCTCATCAGCAACCAGCGGGCGAGCCGCGGGCCGATCGGGTGGTAGCGCTGGCATGCCGCCGAGGTCGCCAACTGTTCCATCAGCACGTACAGGTAGCGGTGCATCACGCGCTGCAGTGGCGGGCTCAGCGCCAGCAGCGACAAGAAGGTCGTGACGTCGACCCGCCGGGCCGTGCCGGGGCCCTGCACCAGTCCTCGCAGGGGCGAGACGGCCACCCCGAGCGCCAATTGCGCGCCCAGCATCCCCTCACGCCCGACCATGCCGACTTCGACGCCTTCGTGCGCGTCCACCGGCCGCACCAGCGAGACGAAACCATCGAGCGGAAAGTAGACATGCCGCATCGGTGTGGCGGCTTCGAACAGCACATCGGACAGCCGCAGTTCGACGTGGTCGCAGGCTTTCACGAGGCCCTGCCGGTCCTTGCGTGGCAACGATTCGATCAGGTGGTTCTCGACAGGGGGCACGTTGCATCCGGTGAGGTGCCGCGTGCCGGTTGGCATGGCGGGTCGCGAACGGAATGACATCCGGCCGGGCTCAACCGCCAACGACCCAGGCAGTGTGGTCCGGTCGCGACGCTTTGACTGTCTGCCAGCGCACGGACCGCGCGTCTCCTCGCGGAGCGAGTCGGTCAGACGGCGGTCTTCGCCGGCAGCCACCGGTCGTATTCCGTCTTGACGACCCAATGGCATTCGCAGATGCGCTGTTCCAGGCCAGGTCGGTCGAGTGCCATCCCGGATGACCGACCGTCGTCGAAGCCGCGGCACCTGACCCGGCGCGAGTTGCCCGCAGGATCAGCGCGCCATCTTGCCGAAGCGTGCTGCCGGGACCCAGCGGCGGGCGCACTTCATATTCGATCGCCGCGTCGAGCGCCGCCTTGCGCCGGTTGCTCGGCTGCAAGCTCCAGGGCGCGGTCGCGTTGGAGCCTATCCTCTGGGACAGGAGGTCGACAAGCGCGCGGCCGCCGGAGCCTGCGATCGACCGTTTCGGGCCCGTCGGCAGCGTCGATCGACTGCCGTATTCCCGAACCTTGCGCCGAGGCGAACCGCCGTGGCGGCGCCGCGCACCGCCATGGAAACAGAGCTCAAGTTCATCGTCCCGGCGTCCCGCTTCAACGAGCTGGCCGCAGCGCTCCGACAAGGCGACGTCCGCCGGGAACGCCTGCAGGCGCGCTACTTCGACACCGCCGACGGGCGCCTCGCCGCCTGCGCGGTCGCGGTTCGCCTGCGCAATGAAGGCGGACGGTGGGTGCAGACCGCCAAGGCGCTGACCGCCGATCACCTGCGCCGGCTCGAGCACAACGTCGACCGCGACACGCCGGCCGGCGGCGAACCCGCGCTCGACATCGCGCTGCACGACGGCACGCCGGCCGGCGACGCGCTCCGCAAGGCGCTCGGCGACGGCTTCGGCGACCGGCTCGTCGAGCGCTTTCGCACCGATGTCGACCGGCTGACGCGGCTCGAGGCCGCCGGCGGCGGCGTGGTCGAACTCGCGCGAGCGGTCGAATCGGCTGACCGGGCCGTC
>CAZZWY010000512.1:0-3428 GCA_964657785.1 uncultured Acetobacteraceae bacterium | reverse complement strand
CCACTGGCTGCCGAACGCGTTCGTCTTGATGTTGATGCGCTTGCCCGAATCGCGTCCTGAGAGGATGTCGTCGTTCATCACGATCAGCGTGCCCTTGCCGCGCGATTCCTTGTCGGCCGCGACGGCCACCGCGTCGTAGAGGTTCAAGGTGCCGTCGGCCGACATCGCGGTGCCGGGGCGCATCGAGCCGACGACGACGACGGGCTTGTCGGTGTGGACGGTGAGCGTCAGGAAATAGGAGGTTTCCTCGAGCGTATCGGTGCCGTGAGTGACGACGATACCGTCGACGTTCGGGTCCTTGGCGAGCGCCGAGACGCGCTTGGCGAGGACGATCAGCTTCTCGTTGGTGAAGTTCTCCGAGGCGATCTGGAAGACCTGCTCGCCGCGCACGTTGGCCACGTCGGCCAGGTCGGGCAGCCCGGCGATCAGCTTGTCGACCGGCACCTTGGCGGCCTGGTACGTCGCGCTGTTGGCGGCGCTCGCGCCGGCACCGGCGATCGTGCCGCCGGTCGCGAGCACGACGATGTTGGCTTTGCCGGACGTCTGCGCGAACGCGACCACCGCGCTGCAAAGAACGATCGAGGCGAGAACGCGCAAGGCGCCTCTGAAGTGGTGCGTTGACATGACGGGTACTCCTTGAGCTCGGGTTTCGAAAAAAAGTTCTGCAAACAGGGGCGGCTCACTCGCTGCGCGAGACCATGGTCTGGATCAGCGTCTCGAGCTGCGGGCTCATCGGCAGGTCGAGGCTGACGCCGGAGGGCAACTTCTGCATGAACCAGCGCTCGTAGCGGCGCTCGATCTCGCCCTCTTCGGCGAGCTGGTGAAAGGTGTCGTTGACGAGCCGTGCGAGCTCGGGGTCGCCTTTGCGGTACATCACGCCGTAGGGCTCGTAGGAAAGCAGGTCGCCGGTCACGACGTAGTCCGCCTGAGCATGGCGCTCGGCGAGGAGGCCGTAAAGCAGGACGTCGTCGGTCGCGAAGGCATCGACCTGGCCTGCGGCGAGCAGGTCGAACGAAGCGGCGTGGTCGGGCGCGACCAGAAGGGCGATGTCGAGATTGAACTTTTGCATCAGCCCCCGCACTGCCTTTTCGTTGGTGGTGCCGGCCGTCACCACGACCCGTTTGCCCCTCAGGTCGGTGAAGGACTTGACTGGCGAACCCTTCTTCACCATCAGCCGGGTGCCCGAGACGAACATCGTCGGCGAAAAGGCGACCTGCTTCTGCCGCTCGAGCGTGTTGCTGGTCGAGCCGCATTCCAGATCGACCTGCCCGGCGGTCACGGCCGGAATGCGCGACGCCGCGGTCACCGGCCGCCACTCGATCGCCAGGCTGCGGCCGACCTCCTGGCCGATCGCCTCGACGATCAGCTTGCAGAGGTCGATCGAATAGCCGATCGGGACGCCGCGCGGCGACAGATATGAAAACGGGATCGAGGCATCGCGGTAGCCGATCTGGACGACGCCGGCCGCGCGTGCCTTCGCCAGCGTGCCGCTCGGGAGCGGGGGCGGCGCGTCGGGCTGGGCCGAGGCGATCACCGCGCTGCCGGCCAGCAGCCAGAGCGCGAGCTGCCGCAGGGATCTCGCCGTGACGTGCAGGGCGCCGACGAAGCGCCTCATGCGTGCGCCGGCTGCGGCAGCACGTCGACGGCGTCGAGCAGCCGCGCGTTCGCGTCGGCTTCGGCCTCCGGCAGGAGTTCGCCCTCCCATTTGCCGACCACCGCCGCGGCGATGGAGTTGCCGACGGCGTTCGTCGCCGAGCGGCCCATGTCGAGGAAGGTGTCGACGCCCAGGATGAGCAGCAGCCCGGCCTCCGGGATATTGAACTGGTTGAGCGTCGCCGCGATCACGACCAGCGACGCGCGCGGCACCCCCGCCATGCCCTTGGAGGTGAGCATGAGGATCAGCATCATCGTGACCTGCGTGCCGAGCGAGAGATGGATGCCGTAGGCCTGCGCGATGAAAAGGGTCGCGAAGGTGCAGTACATCATCGAGCCGTCGAGATTGAACGAGTAACCCATCGGCATCACGAAGGCCGAAATCTTCCGGCGCACGCCGAAGCGGTCGAGCGCGTCGAGGATCTTCGGGTAGGCCGCCTCGGAACTCGCGGTGGCGAACGACAGCAGGAACGCCTCCTTGATCAGCAGCATCAGCTTGAAGACACGGGGCCCCAGGAAGATGAAGCCGGCGAAGATCAGGATCGACCAGAGCAGGATCAGCCCGATGTAGAAGTCGCCCATGAAGACGGCGAACTTCAGCAAAATCTCCAGGCCGTTGGTGGCGACCGTCGCCGCCATCGCGGCCATTACCGCGAGCGGCGCGAGCTTCATCACGTAGCCGGTGATCTTCAACATTGCATGCGAGAGCTCATCGATCACCGCGATCAGCGCCTTGCCGCGCTCGCCGAGCGCCGAGAGCGCGACGCCGAAGAACATCGAGAAGACGACGATCTGCAGGATCTCGTTGTTGGCCATCGCCTCGGCGAACGACTTCGGCACCAGGTGGCTCACGAAGTCCTTGATGGTGAACTTGGAGGTCGCGAGGTTCGCCGAGGCGCCGATGTCCGGCAACGGCAGGCCGAGGTTCTCGCCCGGCTGCAGCAGGTTGGCGAGAACCAGACCGACCGTGAGCGAGATCAGCGACGCCGTCACGAACCAGCCGAGTGCCTTGCCGAAGACGCGGCCGACCGACGACGCGTCGCCCATGTGCGCGATGCCGACGACGAGCGTCGAGAACACGAGCGGCCCGATCAGCATCTTGATGAGGCGCAGGAACACGTCCGACATGATCGAGACGTAACCGGCGATCTGCGCGGCCGCCTTCTTGTCCGGGAACTCGACGAAGATCATGTAGCCGATCAGGATGCCCAGGAGCATCGCGATCAGGATCCAGGCGGCGGGCGGCAGTCGTTTGGTCATGCGGGATGTCGTCTCGTTGTGTTCCTGGGCGGCGGGTGCGCACGACGGGAAGCGATATCCGTGCCGGCGCTGCGCGGGCGGCGGCGCGCCGGCCTGCCTTCGCGGGTAACGTCAGGCCAACAGCACCGTTGCGCGTGCGTCCTCGCGCCCCTCGGTCGCCTGCTGCAGTCGCCACATCTCGGCATACCGGCCGCCGAGGGCCAGCAACTCGGCGTGGGTGCCGCGCTCGAGGATGACGCCGAGCTCCATCACGAGGATCTGGTGCGCGTCGACGACGGTCGAGAGCCGGTGCGCGATCACGAGCGCCGTCTTGTTGCGCGCGGCGCTGCGCAATTCTTCCTGGATCGCCCGCTCGTTCGCGGAGTCGAGCGCCGAAGTCGCTTCGTCGAAGATCAGCACCGGCGGGTTCTTCAGGAGCGTGCGCGCGATGGCGACACGCTGCTTCTCGCCGCCGGAGAGCTTCAACCCGCGCTCGCCGACCATGGTGTCGTAGCCCTTCGGCGTCGAGGCGATGA